>VGPB01000087.1 GCA_016875695.1 Chloroflexota bacterium
CCGCGCAGCGGCCTTTGGTGCGCCCGCGGCCTTCGCCCGCCCGGCGGCGGTCTTCGTCCCGTTCGCGGCTGCCGGGCTTGTGCGCCGCGTGGCGCCCGCGGACCTAGTCGTGGCGACCCGCGCGGCGCCCGCCGCGCGCGAAGCGGGCTGCATCGAGCGGCGCGTGGCCGCCGCCTTCGCCGGTGCGGCGCGGCCGGTCTTCGCGGCGCCGCCGGTGCGCGCCATGAGCTGCTGCCATTCGCGCTCGATCGCCTGCTCGAACGCCTCAAGCGTGCCAGAGTTGTCGATATGCACGTCGGCGTGCGCGAGCCGCTCGCGGTTCGAGAGCTGCGAGTCGATGCGGGCCTGCGCCTGTGCCTCGGTGAGATTGTTGCGCGCCATGATGCGCTGGCGCGCGATCTGCGGCTCCACGGTGGTGACCCATACCTCGTCGGCGAGGTCTATCCAGTTCGCCTCGATCATCACCGCGGCCTCGAGCACGACGGTGGCGTCGGGCGTACGGCGCTTGAGGTCGGCGATCTCCTCGGTGGCGAGACGGCGAATCTCGGGCCAGACGATGTCGGTCAGGCGCTTCAGCTGCACCGGGGCACCAAAGACCTTGCCGCCGAGCAGCTGGCGGTTAATCGTGCCGTCGGGCTGCACGAGGTCCTGCCCGAACTCATTGACCACGGCCTCGAAGCCACGCGTGCCGGGCTCGTAGACCCGGTGGCCGACGCGGTCGGCGTCGATCACGACAGCGCCGAACTCCCGGAGCTTCGCGGCGGCGGTGGATTTACCGGAGGCGATGCCCCCGGTCAGGCCAATAACGGTCATCTGGCTCTCCGCTGGGCGCACAAACGTACGGGGCACGCACTCGCCGATTGTATTCGTGGCCATCTGGCGACGCAAACTCTCGCGCCGCAGCGGACGGCGGTTGCGCCGAAGCACCACGACCGCGCCATCCGTCGACGCGGTCGTAGTCCCAGGCGCCACGCGCTCCGCTCCCGACCGAGCGTCACGAGGCGAGGCCGCAGCCTCACGACGTGTTACAGCAGCTCCTTGATCGCCTTGATCAGCTCCGGCACCACGGCCTTGTAGTCGCCCACGATACCGAAGCGCGCGGCCTTGAAGATGTTCGCCTCGCGGTCCCGGTTGATCGCCACGATCGTTTTCGAGCCCGAGCACCCGGCCATGTGCTGGCTGGCGCCGGAGATGGCGACCGCCACGTACAGGTCGGGGGACACCACCTTGCCGGTGAGGCCCACCTGCTGGCTCGGCGGGTACCAGCCGAGGTCGCAGGCCGCGCGCGACGAACCCACGGCGGCCTTGTCGCTGCCGAACGCGGCCGCCAGCTCCTCAACGACGCGGAAGCCCTCGGGGGCGCCGAGGCCGCGGCCGCCGGACACGACGATCGGCGCGTCCTGGATCTGCAGGCCCTCGCTGACAGCGGCCTCGCGCCCGACGATCTCGGTGCGCGCGGCGCCCGCGTTCGGGAGCGCGACGGTCTCGCCGCTCGCGCCGGCACGCGGCGCGATCGGGTCCTGCGACTTCGCCCGCACGGTCACCACCGCGGGCGACGTGTTGAACGAGTAGGTCGCCTGGGCGTTGCCGCCGTAGGCCGAGCGCGTAGCACGCAGGCCCTCCGGCGTCTGCTCCACGCGCAGGCAGTCCGTGGCCACGGCGCTGCCCCGCCGGAAGGCGAGGCGCGGCCCCAGGTCGCGGCCGACCATCGACTGCGCGATGAGCACGACGGCCGAGCTGGCCTGGTCCAGCGTGGCCTCGACGGCGGCGAGCCAGTGGTCGGAGCGGTACTGGTCGTACGCCGCGTCGTCGGAGGCGAGCACCCGGTCGGCGCCGGCCGCGAACGCCTGCGCGGCCTGGCCGGTGGCGCCGCTGCCGAGCAACACGAGATTCGTCTTGCCGCCGTCGGCGAGCCGGGTGGCGAGCCCCAGCAGCTCTGCCGAGGTGGGCGTCAGCGCACCTTCGGCGAGTTCGCCGACGACGAGGATGTCCTGAGCCATTCCCCCTGCCCTTCTTCCTGGTACGCGTGGCGCTAGATGATCTTAGCGTCGCGCAACGCGCGCGCGAGCGCCTTGGCCTGGTCGGCGGGCGTATCGCCCTCCATGATCTGCACATCACCGCCGGCGGGCGGCTGGAACAGCTTCTCAAGTTTCAGGCGCGCGCCCGCGGCGCCGATCTCGCCCGGCTGCAGGCCCAGGTCGCCCGGCGTCCAGGTGGTCACGGTCTTGCGCGCCGCCTGCATGATCTGCTGAAGCTTGGGGTAGCGCGGGTCACCCAGCTCGTTCGACACGGTGATCACGGCCGGGCCGGCCATCTTCACCGTCTCGAAGCCGTCCGCCAGCACGCGCTGCACGACGAAGCTTCCGCCGTCTGCCTTGACGTCCTTGGCGATGATCGCCGAGGGCCAGCCGAGCTCCTCGGCGATGCCGACGCCGACCTGGCCCATGTCCCAGTCGGCGGCCTGGCGGCCGCAGAAGACCGCGTCCACGTCGCCGAGCTTCTTGACGGCCGCCGCGAGCGCGTGCGCGGTGGTGTAGGAGTCACCGCCCTGAAACTCGTCGGCGGAGAGCAGCACGCCCTCGTCGGCGCCCATGGCGAGCACCTGCTTGATAGCCGCCTGCGCGCTCTCCTTGCCGAGCGAGATCACGGTGACCTTGCCGTCGCCGCTCTGCTCCTTGATGCGCAGGGCCGCCTCCGCCGCTTGCGCGTCGTACGGGCTGAGCACGGGCGCGATGCCCTGCGCCGGGATCACCTCGTTCTTCGCGGAGTCGATGCGGAACGCCGCGGGGGGCGTCTCCGGGTCCGGGATTTGCTTTGCACAGACGACCAGATGCATGGCTCGCGTACCCTCCTCGCCGCTACTGGCGCGCGTGGGCGCGCCTGTGATGGTGCCGCCGCTCAGCGAACCGATTCGCCGCCGCCCGCTCCGGATCCATTGCGGCCGAAGACTGCCTGATCCAGGAGCTCCGCGATGTCGAAGGCGCGCATGCGCCCTTCTTCCTCCGGCTGGATCGCGGGAATCCCGTCTTCGAACATCTGGATACAGAACGGGCAGTTGGAGACGACGCTCTCGGCGCCGGTGCCTACCGCCTCCTCCGCACGCACGTGGTTGACGCGCCGCTCGCCGACCTCCTCCTGCCACATGTTGCCGCCGCCTGCGCCGCAGCACAGGCCGCGGCTGCGCGAGCGGGCCATCTCCTGGACCGCCGCCCCCGGCAGGAACTCCAGAATCTGCCGCGGCGCATCGTACACGTCGTTGAGCCGCCCGAGGTAACAGGAGTCGTGGTAGGTGACGGAGCTATCGACGCGGTGCTGGGGGCGGAGCCGCCCCTCGCCCAGCGCCCGCGCCAAGAACTCGGTGTGGTGGAACACTTCGAAGCGGCCGTCAAACTGCGGGTACTCGTTCTTGAACGTATTGAAGCAGTGCGGGCAGTTGGTGATCACCCGCTGCACGTTCTTCGCCTTGAACGTCTCCACCAGCTGCTGCGCGAGGATTTGGTACAGGTACTCGTTGCCCAGCCGCCGGGCGGGGTCGCCGTTGCAGGTCTCCTCCTGCCCCAGCACGCCGAACGAGGCGCCCGCCTCGCGTAAGAGCTTGAAGACCGAGCGCGTGATCGGCAGGTTGCGCTCCACGAGTGCGCCCGAGCAGCCCACCCAGTACAGGTATTCCTGGCTGCCGTCGAACATGGGGACGTCCTCGAGCCCCTCCATCCACGAGTCGCGGGTGAGCGCCGTGCCGCGCCAGGGGTGCCCGCGCACCTCCATGTTCTCGAGGGCGGCCTGCGCCGTGGCCGGGACGCGCGCCTCGTCCATCACTAGGTAGCGCCGCATGTCCACGATCGTCGGCACATGCTCGATCATCACGGGACATTCCTGCACGCACGCCCCGCAGGTGCGGCAGGCCCACAGCGTCTCGTCTTTGATCACCTCGCCGACCATCGCGACGGTGGCGACGGCGCGCTGGTCGCCGCCGGCGTGCCCCACGCGCTGCAGCTCCGGCCCCACGTTCGCGAGGTGCGCCTTGAGGTCCTGAATCAGGTGCATCGGCGACAGCGGCTGGCCCGCGAGGTTCGCCGGGCACACCGAGGTGCAGCGGCCGCAGCGCACGCACGCGTCGAGCTCGAACAGCTGCTTCCACGTGAAGTCCTGCACCTGGCCGACGCCGAAGATCTCGCGCTCCTCGATGTTCTCGATCGTGGTGAGCCGCCCAGGGGCGTCGGTGCGCAACAGGTATGCGTTCGCCGGCGCGAAGAACAGGTGGTCGAGCTTGGTGAACACGACCAGGCCGAGCCAGCCGAACGCGATCACGACATGCGTCCACCAGGCCCACGTGTGCGCCCCCAGCAGCTGTCCGTCGCGAAACTCGAAGACCTCGACGAGCTTCGCGATGCCGTACGACGCGAACGACCAGCGCGCCCACGACTCGTGCTCGGCGAGCTCGGTGGCGCCGATGCGCAGCGCCTCCACCGCGAAGCCCGAGAGCAGGATGAGCGCGAGGCCCCAGAGGACCAGGTGGTCCTCGAGCCGCTCGTCCCAGCGCAGCCGGCGATACGAATCGAAGTAGCGGCGGTTGAGCGCCATGCCGACGCCGATCAGGCCGATCACGCCGAACAGGTCGCCGTAGAACGAGAAGAAGAGGTAGTAGTTGCCCTGCAGGAAGTGGATCGACAGGTCGGCATCGAGCGCGACTTGCGCGGTGACGAACGTCAGCACGACGATCGACGAGAAGATGCACCAGTGCATGACCCCGGCGTAGGGGTCGCGGCGCAGCTTCTCCTGGCCTAGGCCCAGGCGCATCGCGTTGCGCACGCGGTGACGCGGATGCAGGCGCAGTCCCGGCGTCGGCTTGCCGAGCAGCCAGAGCCCGGCGTGACGCCCGAAGCCGTACACGAGCAGGCCGACAAGCGTGGCCATGAACACGTACACGGCCCACGGCTGCTGGACGTTGAAGAAGATCTCGCGCCCCGCGTCAGTGCGCTCGACTTCGAGCGCGGCGACGAGGCCGATGCCCGACAGCCCGACGGCCGGCGACCACCAGCCGCCGACCATGCGAACAGGGCGCCGAGGCGAGGGCGCCTCGGCGCCGCGAACAGGGCGCGCCAGTCGCACGCCTATGCCTGCTGCGCCGCGGCGAGCTGCTGCCCGTACATCTTGCGCAGGTCGTTCTTCAGCACCTTGCCTAGGTGGTTGCGCGGCAGCTCCGGCACCCACTCGTACAGCGACGGCGACTTATACGACGCGAGCCGCGCCTTCACGTAGGTGGTGAGCTCTTCAAGCGTCGGCTGCGGCTCGCCGCTGACCGGCACGATGATGGCCTTCACGACCTCGCCCCACTCGACATCCGGCACGCCGATCACAGCAGCCTCGGCGATCGCGGGGTGGTCTTCGAGGATGTTCTCGATCTCGCCTGGCGAAATGTTCTCGCCGCCACGGATGATCAGGTCCTTGATGCGGCCGGTGATGAACAGATAGTTGTCGTCGTCGAGGTAGCCGACGTCGCCGGTGTGCAGCCAGCCGTCCTGCACGGCGGACGCAGTCTCGTCGGCGCGCTTCTGGTACTCGCGCATGATGCGGTCACCGCGGATGCAAATCTCGCCTTCCTTGTTCTGCGGCAGCACCACGCCGTCCGGACCGAGGATGCCGACGTCGATGTCCGGCATCGGGCGGCCCACCGAGCGCAGGCGCTTCAGCTTGAGGTCGTTCTGCTCGGGCGTGCCGTCCAGGCGGTGGTCGTCGGGGCTCAGGTAGGTCATCGTGGAGGTCGACTCGGTCTGGCCGTAGGCGTTCATCAGGCCGCACTCGAACGCGTCCATGGCGTTGCGCACGATCTCAAACGGCATCGGCGCCGCGCCGTAGGTGATCAGCTGCAGCGACGACAGGTCGTACTTCTCGAAGTCGTCCGCCTCCATGATGCGCTTGAGCATCGTCGGCACGACGAACGCGTGGGTCACGCGCTCGCGCTCGACGGTATCGAGCCAGCCCGCGGGGTCGAACGCCGGCAGGATGGCGAGCTTGCGACCCGACCACAGCGAGCCGAGCATCGTGGTCGCGCCGGCGACGTGGAAGAACGGCACCGCGACCAGCGTCACCTCCTGGTCGTTCGTCGGGTCGCAGGGGTTCTGCGTGTTGATCACGTAGGCGGTGAGCGTCTTGTGCGTGAGCACGACGCCCTTCGGCAGCGCCGTCGTGCCGGAGGTGTAGATCACGAGTGCGGCGTCGTTGTCGTCGACGTCCGTGAAGAACATCTCGTCTGCGCCGTCCTCGCGAAGCTGGGCGAAGGTGCGCAGGCCCTCCGAGGTGAAGTCCAGCGTGAAGACGTGCTGCACCTTGGGCAGGTTAGCCTTGATCTGCTGGAAGATGGGGAAGTAGCGCTCCGAGACGAACAGCACGTTCACGTCGGAGGCGTCCAGCATGTACTGGAGCTCCTCGGTCTTCGCGCGGAAGTTGAGCGGGACGTAGGTGGCGCCGACCGTTGCCGTGGCGTAATAGAGCTCGACGAACTGGTTCGAATTGACGGACATGATGCCGACGTTGGCGCCCTTGCCGACGCCGAGGGCGTGGAGCGCGTGCGAAAGCTTGTTCACGCGCGTCTGCAGGTCGGCGTAGGTCACCCGCTCGTCCGGGTCCGCCATGGCGATGCGGTCGGGCACCATGCTGCCGGCAATGGTCAGGATCTCGGCGGTGTTCACAGTTGCTACCTCCTTAGTGGCGCGGCCGCGGGCCGGGCCCGCGCACTACGGCTGCACGTACAGGCGTCCGTCCGTTTCGCTCTGGATCGCGCGCTGTCGCAGGTCCAGGCCGTCCCCATCGAGTACGCGCCCCTCCAAGTCGTAGGTCGCGCCGGTGCATGCGTCGAAGAAGCGACCGCGGGTCGCGTCGCCCAGGGTGCCCTCCGGCGGCAGGTCTGGGCGAAACGTCACGCGGCAGCTCTCCCGATCTGGCGGATTATGCGGGTCGAGGTCCGACAACGCGAACACCCGCCCGTCAAGCGCACGTACGACGAAGAAATGGGCAGTGCTGCGATAGACGACGCTCCCTGGTGTGTAGTCTTCCGCCGTGCCAAGCGCGATGCGACCGTCCCCTCGTGTCGCCACGAACGTGACGAGCGCTACGCCCACCGCCCCGAGCACCATCAGTGCGAGGGTGGCGAGGCAGCCCAGCCGCACGCCCGTCGGCCCGGCCGAGCGGTCGCGGTTCGCGGCCGCGATCAACTCTTCCGTCGCCGTAGACCGTCAGGCACCGCGAAGCGGCCACATCATAGTGAAGCGTGATTGCGCGCGCCACAGTCCGAGCGCCGGCTCCCGCAGGCTCACGGGCGGCGGCTGCGGTCGCCCAGCACCTCCACCCACAGGTGCTGGCCGTCGGCGACCGTGCGGTACTCGAGGTGGAAGGTGCGCAGCGGCTCGGCGGTGGGCGGGATGGCGTCGCCATTCGCGTACCAGGCGCCGCCGCTGCAGGCGTCGACGTAGGCCCCGGGCGCGCCGTCCACGTTGCGCGCGCGCCCGCGGTCGTCGTCCGGCGTCCAGCGCACCGCGCAGCCGCTGGCCTCCACATAGCCGTCGACGGCGCGCAACCGGCCGTCGGCGAGGCCGACGACGTAGAACTGCTGCTCCGGGTAGGCGACGACGCGCCCGATGGCGAACTGCGACACGAGGCCCGCGTCGACGAGTGCGAACCGCGGAGGCGTCGAGCGGTAGGTGCCCCAGACAACCGCGAACACCCCGGCGATCAGCACCACGAGTACGCCGAGCAGCCCGACCGGGCGCCCGCGCAAGTGCGCGCGCAGCGCCCGCACGGGCGCGACCGCGCTCACGCGCCTGCCTCGGCGGCGGTGGCGA
>VGPB01000088.1 GCA_016875695.1 Chloroflexota bacterium
TGTCGAGGCGCTGGTCGCGGCGCTGCGCGCGATCGCGGCCGAGCGATGAGCGCGGGCGGCGCGCGGCTCGCGTTCGACCGCGGCGCAGCGGGGCGCCGAGCGGCCGACGTACCGCGCTTCGCGGGCACGCCGGCGCCGCTGCCGGACGCGCGGCTGCTGCGCGACGAACTGCGCCTGCCGGAGCTGAGCCAGCCCGAGCTCGTACGCTACTATACGGAGCTGTCGCAGCGGAACTACGGTGTCGACTCGGGCACGTACCCGCTTGGCTCGTGCACGATGAAGTACAACCCGAAGCTCAACGAGCTGATCGCGGGCCTCGCCGGCTTCACGGACGCGCACCCGCAGGCGCCCGAGGAGGCGCAGGGCACGCTGCGTGTGCTGCACGAGCTGCAGGCGGCGCTGGGCGAGCTGACCGGGCTGCCGGCGGTGAGCCTCGCGCCTGCCGCCGGGGCGCAGGGCGAGCTTGCCGGCGTGCTCATGATCAAGCGCGCGCTCGAGGAGCGCGGCGAGCTCGCGCAGCGGCGGCGCGTGCTCGTGCCGGATTCGGCGCACGGCACGAACCCGGCGACCGCCGCCATGTGCGGCTTCACGGTGACGCAGCTGCCGACGGGCGCCGACGGCTCGCTCGACCGCGTGGTGCTCGCGCGCAACCTCGACGGCAGCGTTGCCGCGCTGATGGTGACGGCTCCGAACACGCTCGGGCTGTGGGAGCGCGGCATCGAGGAGGTCGCGGCACAGGCGCACGCCGCCGGCGCGTACCTGTACGGCGACGGCGCGAACCTCAACGCGATCCTTGGGCGCATGCGCTTCGGCGACCTCGGCTTCGACGTGGTGCACCTGAACCTGCACAAGAGCTTCAGCACGCCGCACGGCGGCGGCGGTCCGGGGGCGGGCCCGGTCTGCGCAACGCCCGAGCTCGCGCCGTACCTGCCGGCACCGATCGTCGGGGCGCGCGCGGGTGACGGTTTCGAGCTCGTGCGGCCGGAGCGCTCGATCGGGCGGCTGCAGCAATTCCACGGCAACGCCGGCGTGCTGCTGCGCGCGTACGCGTACATGCGCGCGCTCGGCCTCGACGGCCTGCGCGCGGCGTCCGGGCTCGCAGTGCTGAACGCGAACTACCTGCGGGCGCTGGTGCGCGAGCACTATGATCTGCCGTACGGCGGGCCGGTGCTGCACGAGGTGGTGTTCTCCGGCAGCCGTCAGCGGCGCGCGCACGGCGTGCGCACGTACGACATCGCGAAGCGACTGATCGACTACGGCTTCCACCCGCCGACGGTGTACTTCCCGCTGATCGTCGAGGAGGCGCTGATGATCGAGCCGACCGAGACCGAGACGCGGGAGTCGGTGGAGGCACTGGCCGCGGCGCTCGTCGCGATCGCGCGCGAGGCCGCCGAGGAGCCGGAGCTGCTGCACGACGCGCCACGCTCGGCGCCGATCGGTCGCCTCGACGAGGCGGAGGCGGCGCGGCGGCCGGTGCTGCGCTGGAGCCCGGGTCTGGACCCCTGAGAGGGTGCTAGCGGGCGACGGTCCAGAGCAGCGCGGCGGCCGCCAGCGCGTGCGCGAGCGCGCAGTCGACATCGGTCGCGTGCTGGTCCCACCAGCGCTTGCCGTAGGCGGGGTCCTCGTAGCGTGCGTCCATGCGGCCATTCGAACGCCGGCCGGGTGACCGCCGGGGGAGGCGGGGTACGCCGGAGGTGCGACGCGGTCTCGAGATCGGGCCGGCGGCGAGCCGGGCGCGGGCGCGTCATATTGGATGCAGCCTCGGGGCCGGGCCTCGTGGCTTCGGAGGCATGGATGCGTGAGGCCAGGCTCGAGCGGCTGGGGCTGGTGGCATACGAGGCGGGATTGGAATGGCAGCGCGCCGCCGCGGCGGCGCTGCGCGTGGGCGGCGTCGAGGCGCTGGCCGTGCTCGAGCACGAGCCGGTGTACACGCTCGGGACGCGCGGGGACGCTCGGCACGTGCTGGCGACGCCCCAGGCGCTCGCGGCGCGCGGCGCGCGCGTCGTCGCGACCGACCGCGGCGGCGACGTGACGTTCCACGGCCCCGGCCAGCTCGTGGTGTACCCGGTGCTGGACCTGCGCGCGCGCGGGATGGGGCCCGCCGCGCACGTGCGAGCGCTCGAGGGCGCCGTGCTCGACGCGCTCGCACGCTGGGGCGTCGAGGGGGAGCGCGTGGCGGGGCGGCCCGGCGTGTGGGCCGCCGGCGCGAAGGTCGCGGCGGTCGGCGTGCGCATCCGCGACGGCGTGAGCACGCACGGGCTTGCGCTCAACGTCTCGACGGACCTGCGCTGGTTCGACGCGATCGTGCCGTGCGGCATCGCGGACGCAGGCGTGACGTCGCTCGCCGCGCTGCTCGGCGCGCGGGCGCCGACGCTGCGCGAGGGGGCCGATGCGCTCGTGGCGAGCCTCGGCGACGCGTTCGCGCTGCGCCTGGTGGAGCGCGCGGAGGCGGGGGCGGCATGACGGTGCGCGAGCGCAAGCCGGAGTGGATCCGCGCGCGCTTCCCCGGCGGGGAGCGTTACATGGAGCTGAAGCGCATCCTGCGCGAAGGGCAGCTGCACAGCGTCTGCGAGGAGGCGCGCTGTCCGAACATCGGCGAGTGCTTCAACGCTGGCACCGCGACGTTCATGATCCTCGGCGACACGTGCACGCGCGCGTGCGGCTTCTGCGACGTGACGTCGGGGCGGCCGCAGGCGCTGGACCTGCTCGAGCCGTTCCGGCTCGCGCGCACGGTGGAGCGACTCGGCCTCGACTACGCCGTGATCACGTCGGTCAACCGCGACGACCTCGACGACGGCGGCGCGAGCGTGTTCGCCGCGTGCCTGCGCGCGATCCGCCAACGGCTGCCCGCGTGCGAGGTGGAGGTATTGATCCCGGACTTCGAGGGCAACTGGGAGGCGCTGCGGACGGTCGTCGAGGCGCAGCCGGTGGTGCTCAACCACAACACGGAGACCGTGCCCCGCCTCTACCGGCGCGTGCGCCCGAAGGCGCGCTACTCGCGATCGCTGGAGTTGCTCGCGCGCGTGAAGCAGATCAATCCCGCGATGACGACGAAGTCCGGCGTCATGGTCGGCCTCGGCGAGACGGTCGAAGAGCTGCGACAGATGCTCACGGACCTGCGCGCGCACGACGTGGACCTCGTGACGGTGGGGCAGTACCTGCGGCCGTCACCGAAGCACCTGCCGGTGGAGCGCTACTGGCACCCCGACGAGTTCGCTGCGATCGCCGAGGCCGGCCGTGCGCTCGGCTTCCGGCACATCGAGGCGGGGCCGCTCGTGCGTAGCTCGTACCACGCGGGCGAGCAGCAGCGCGTCGCCGCGCTCGGGTAGCGGCATGCTGGCTGACCTCGTCGCGGTCGGGACGGTGGACGGCATCGTGCTGTGGGGCGCGTACGTCGCGCCGACGGTGAGCACGCGCAGCCTGTCGATCGACGCTGTGTGCTGGTTCCACGGCGACACGGGCTCGTTCCACCATCAGTTGTACCTGGACCTCGGCGCGCGGTTCGCGGCGGAGGGCGTGGCGTTCCTCTCGGCGAACCGTCGCGGGCACGACCTGGTCGCGAACGGCGCGCCGGATGGACCGCTGCAGGGCTACGCGCATGAGTCGGTGAGCGACGCACCGCTCGACTACGCCCCGTGGTTCGAGCTGCTGCGTGCGCGCGGGCACCGCGCGATCGCGATCGCCGGGCATTCGGGCGGCGCGGTGCGCGCCGTGTACACGCAGGCGACCGCGTCGCTCGACGACGTGCGGGCGGTGCTGGCGGTGTCGCCCGGCGAGTACGATCACGACGGCCTGCGCGCGCTGCACGAGCCGTTGTTCGCTGAGACGTACGCGCGCGCGGAGCGGCTGGTCGCGGCCGGCGAGCCGGACGCGTACCTGCGGCCGGGCATCCCGTGGGGCGCGTCGTGGACGGCGTCGCGCTTCGTCGACTGCTTTCACGCGGACAACCGCTACAGCGTGGTGCGGCGGGCGCCCTCGCTCCGTGTGCCGGCGCTGTTCGTGTTCGGCGGCGAGGAGTGCGCCGACGGCGCTTCGGACGAGCTCCCGGTCTGTGGGTACGCGATGCGGCAGCTGCGCGCGGCAGCGCTGCCCGGCGTCACCGTTGAGGTCGTCGAGGGCGCGAACCACGGCTACGTTGAGCGCGGCGCCGAGCTCTTCGCGACGCTGCGCGGCTGGCTCGCCGCGCTCTAGCTGTGCAGCGGCGGGCCGCTAGGGCAGCGACGCGATGATCGCCTTGTACTCGTCCTCGGTGAACGCGCGTGTCGTGGTCGTGCGCACGTTGCCCTGCTGGCCGAGGCGGAGCGCGAAGCGCGCTGCCGCTTCCTCGCTGGGAAGCTCGATCAGCGTGGCGAGATCGTACTCTCCCATCAGCATGTAGAAGAAGATCAGGCGCCCGCCCTCGCCCTGCGCCAGCTGCTTGGCGGCATCGAGGCGCTGCGGACTCGCCTTCACGTCGCCGATGCCGCGCTCGGTCCAGTGGATCAGCGACAGGTAGCTGGGCACAGCGGCCTCCCTGCTCCGCGAGCGCGCAGCGTGCGCACTCGCGTGCATTCTCGCGCCGGGCGCCAGCGCTGATGGTCGAGACGCGCCGAACTAGCGCGGCGCGCCGGCTGCGGGGCGGCGACAGGCGAACATCACCTGCGTCTCGTGGACCGCGGGGTCGAGCGGCACGACGTCGACGGCGAAGCCCGGCGTCGCCAGTGCGGCGCGCCATTCGGCCAGGGCGAACACGCCGTTCACGTGCCAGTCGTGGACGGTCCGGATCGAGCCGTCGCGGTCGCGCAGCAGGCAGGCGAAGTCGACGGCGAACGTGGTCCCGGACGGGTCGAGGTCGTGCGTCCATTCGAGGTAGCGCAGCGCGCGGCCGTCGGCGCCATCGTGGCCGCTCGACTCGGTGTCGGGAGCGAATGTCTCGCGCACGCAGTCGAGCACGAAGAGCGCGGCACCGCCGGGCCGCGTGTGCACGTAGGCGGTCGCGGCGACGTGTTCGAGGTTGGGCAGGGTCGTGATGTAGCTGACGGCGTCGTGCACGAACACGGCGTCGAAGGTGCGACCGAGACGCAGTGAGCGCATGTCGCCGGCGACGTGCTCGCACTCCGGGTTCAGGCGCGCGCTGATGGCGAGCATCTCCGGCGCGACGTCCGTGAGCGTGCAGCGAAAGCGGCGCTTGAGGTGTGAGGCGTTGTTGCCGCCTCCGGCGCCGAGCTCAAGCAGCGTCTCGGCCGCGCCGTCGATCGCGTCGAGGAAGGCGCGCTCGTAGTCCGCGGCTTCCTCGACGTAGTCCTTGGGTGCGGTGAGCAGGTGGAATCAGTCGGCGAACTCGGTGCACAGCAGCATCACGGGCGCTAGCGGGTGCGCGGGCGCAGGTAGTCCGGGCTGTGACCGACGTACAGGCTCGCGGCGTGCATCAGCGTCTCCGCGAGCGTCGGATGCGCGTGGATCGTGAGGTGCAGGTCTTGTACGGTCGCGCCCAGCTCGACGGCGAGCGTGGCCTCGGCGATCAGCTCGCCGGCGTTCGTGCCCGCGACGCCGACGCCCAGCACGCGCTGGGTGCTGGGCTCGATCACTAGCTTGGTGAGGCCCTCAGCGCGCCCCATCGCCGTGGCGCGGCCGGAGGCTCCCCAGGGGAAGCTGCTCGTCTCGACGGCGATGCCGCGCTCGCGCGCCTGCGTCTCGCTGAGGCCGGTCCACGCGATCTCCGGGTCGGTGAATACGACGGCGGGGATGGCGGCCGGCGCGAACGCCGTCGGGCGGCCGAGGATCGCCTCGACGGCGACGCGCGCCTCGTGCGCGGCCTTGTGCGCGAGCATCGGCTCGCCGGCCACATCGCCGATCGCGTAGATCGAGGGCTCGGCGGTGCGGCGCTGCGCGTCCACGCCGACGAAGCGGTGCGCGTCGAGCTGCGCGCGCGTCTTGTCGAGGCCCAGTGCGCGCGTGTTCGGCGCGCGGCCGGTCGCGATCAGCACGCGGTCGAAGCGGTGCTCCACCTCGTCAAAGGCGGCGCTGGTGAGGCGCGCGCGCACGGCGTCGCCGGTGTCCTCGAGCGAGGCAACGCGCGTGTTGAGCAGGATTGCCTCGACCTCGCTGCGCAGCCGCTTCTCGAGCACCGCCACCAGGTCGCGGTCGGCGTCGGGCAGTAGGCTGCCGGTCATCTCGACGATGGTCACGCGGCTGCCGAGCGCAGCGTACACGGAGCCGAGCTCGAGGCCGATGTAGCCACCGCCGACGACGAGTAGCGTGCCGGGGACGTCCGGCAACTCCAGCGCCGCCGTCGAGTCGAGCACGCGGGGAGAATCGATGCGCAGCGGCGGCGGGATCGCAGGCACGGAGCCGGTCGCGACGATCGCGTAGTCGAACGCGAGCTCGGTGACTTGGCCGTCGTGCTGCACGTGTAGCGTGTGCGGCCCCTCGAAGTGGCCGAGGCCCTGCAGGTAGGTCACGCGCCGCGCGCGCGCGAGCGAGCCGAGGCCGCGCGTGAGCTTGCCGACTACGCCCTGCTTCCAGTCGCGCAGTTTAGCGAGCTCGATCTGCGGCGGTGCGAAGCGCACGCCCCAGTCCCCCGCCGCGCGCGTCTCGTGGATCAGGTGCGCCACGTGCAGCAGCGCCTTCGAGGGGATGCAGCCGTGGTGCAGGCACACGCCGCCGGGCAGCGGCTTCGCGTCGACGAGCGTCACGGCCATGCCGAGGTCCGCTGCGAGGAACGCCGCGGCGTACCCGCCGGGGCCGGCGCCCAGGACGACGAGTCGCGCGGGCGGGCTGGCGGGTGCGGTCACGTGGCTCGGCCTTTCGGGTGGGACGGCTGCTGCGCGGGGTTAGCCCTCGAGCGCCAGCAACAGCGGCTCGTTGATGGCGTCGGCGATCCAGTTGAGAAAGCGCGCGCCGTCCGCGCCGTCCACCACACGATGGTCAATCGACAGCGACAGCGGCAGGCGCAGCTGCGGCACGGGCGCGGACTGCGCGTCGGCGTACACTGCCTCGAGCTGCGCGCGGCCCACGCCGAGGATCGCAACCTCCGGCCAGTTCACGATTGGCGTGAAGTTGCCGGTGTTGAGGCTGCCGAGGTTGCTGATCGTGAACGTCGCGCCGCGCATCTCGTCGAGGCCGAGCTTGCCGTCGCGCGCGCGTCCGGCGATGCCGTTTATCTCGATCGACAGCTCGATGATGTTCTTCTGGTCGACGTCGCGAATCACGGGCACCGCGAGCCCGCGCTCGGTGTCGACGGCCATACCGATGTGGTAGTAGCGCTTGAGCACGAGCTCATGGTTCGCGACGTCGAGGCTCGCGTTGAAGTTCGGATGGGCCTTGAGCGCGGCGGCGACGATCTTCAGCAGCACGACGGAGAGCGTGAGCGTGCCGCCGGCCTCCTGCGCGCGCTCGCGGTAGCGGCGGCGCACCGCCTCGAGCTCCGTGACGTCGACGGAGCGGAAGAGCGTGACGAGCGGCACCTCCGCCCAGGACGTGGCCATGTTGCGGGCGACGGTGCGGCGGAAGCGCGTCATCGGGGCGCGCTCTATGGGCCCATAGAGCGCGAAGTCCGGCAGCGCGGGAGTCGCGCGCACGGGCTCGGCGGCGCCGTCAACGCCGGGCGTCGCCGCGGGCGCCGCTGGCGTCGGGGCGGTGCGCGCGTGCCGCTTCACGTCGTCGATGTCGACGCGGCCTCCGGGACCGCTGCCGGCGACGGCACCGATGTCGACGCCGATCTCGCGCGCGAACTGGCGCACCCGCGGCGCTGCGAACGCGGGGGTGCTGCCGTCAGTGCCCTCCGGTGCAGGCGG
>VGPB01000089.1 GCA_016875695.1 Chloroflexota bacterium
CTCGCGCGCGACGCCGGCGTCGACGACGCGCACCCGCGCGCCGGCGTGCGCCGCGAGCACGCTGATCGCGGCGCCGCCCGCGAGGAAGTTCTGCAGCATCTGGGCGGTCACGGCCTGCGGGTACGCCGACACCCCGTGCGCGACAACCCCGTGGTCGCCCGCCGCGACCACGATCAGCCGTCGCTCGAGCCGCGGTCGCGGGTCGTCGCGCATCGCCGCGATGCTCGCCGCCAGCGTCTCGAGCCGTCCGAGCGAGCCCGGCGGCTTCGTCAGCTGCTGCTGCCTCGCGAGCGCTGCGGCGCGCGCGGCCGCAGAGGGCGGCAGCACCGCCGCCGCGGTGCGTGCGATGCGCGCGCGGTCCGGCTCAACGGCCGCGGACGCCATCAGAAATCGATGCCGGGCTGCGCCTTCAGCCCGGTCTGGTACGGGTGCTTGACCTCCGTCATCTCCGTGACCAGGTCTGCGTACGCCACGAGCTCCGGATGCGCGTCGCGGCCGGTGAGGATCACGTGCACGTCCGGCGGCCGCGCGCGCAGCGTCTCGATCACCTCGCCAACGTCGAGCCAGCTGTACGTGATCGGGTACGTGATTTCGTCGAGCACCACGAGGTCGTAGCGCGCCGACTGCAGCTTCTCGCGCGCGAGCGCCCAGCACTGCCGCGCGAGCGCGATGTCGTGCTCGATGTCCTTCGAAAGCCACGTGAAGCCATCGCCGAGCGGGATCATCTCGATGCCCATCGCCGCCGCCGCGCGCGACTCGCCGTAGTGCGAGGTCGTCGACTTGATGAACTGCAGCCAGCAGATCTGCCAGCCTCGCCCCCACGCGCGCATCGTCACGCCGAGCGCCGATGTCGTCTTGCCCTTGCCGTTGCCGGTGTATACCAGCACGAGCGGATGGCGCTTGCGGAACAGTCCCTGCCACTGCGCGGGCGGCGGCGTCACCGGCTCGCGGAAGCGCGCCGCCGCGTGCACGCGCTCCTCCTCCGCCTCCTCGTCGAGCGTCTCGGGCTGCGGCTCCTCATGCATCGCTGCGCTCCCTCGCGCGCGCCGCCGGCACGACCACGGGCAGGCCGTCGAGCGGGCTCGCGATCACCGTCACCCCGTCGCCGTACACGCGCGCCACCCGCTCCGCCGTCACTACCTCGCGCGGCGCGCCGCTCGCGACCACGCGGCCCTCTGCCAGCAATACGAGCCGGTCGCAGTATGCGGCCGCGAGCGTGAGATCGTGCAGCGTCACCAGCACCCCCGTCCCGGCCTCTGCCAGCTCCCGCAGCAGCGCGCCGATCTGCGCCTGCGCCTGCACGTCGAGGTTCGCCGTCGGCTCGTCGAGCAGCAGCAGTGGTGCCTCCTGCGCGAGCGCGCGCGCGATGAACGCGCGCCGCCGCTGCCCCCCCGACAGCGTGCCGAGCGCGCGCGCGGCCAGCGCCAGGCACCCCGCGCGCCGCATCGCCTCCCGCGCGATCGCGCGGTCGCGCGCCGACTCGCGCTCTAACAGCCGCAGGTGCGGCGTGCGGCCCAGCAGCGCCAGCTCCTCCACGGTCAGCGCCGCGGGCGCCTCCGTAAGCTGCTGCACGACCGCCACGCGTCGCGCGACCGCGCGGCGGCCGAGCGCGCGCACTGGGGCGTCGCCGAGTTCGACGCTGCCGCCGGTGAGCGGGACCAGGCCCGTGGCCGCGCGCAGCAGCGTGCTCTTGCCTGCGCCGTTCGGACCGAGCAGCCCCACGACCTCGCCGGCCTCGACAGCGAGCGACACGCCGCGCAGCACCGCGGCGCCGCCTAGCGCGACGCGCACCTCGTGCGCGCGCACGAGCGCGCCCGGGGCGCTCGCCGCCAGCGCGGTCACGCGCGCCCGCCTCTCGCGCGCAGTACGTAAAGGAAGAACGGCCCGCCGACCAGCGCCGTGACGATACCCACCGGCACTTCCTGCGGCCGCAGCACCATGCGCGCCGCCGCATCCGCGCCGATCAGGAACGCCGCCCCCAGCACCGCCGCGAGCGGCAGCAGCCGCCGGTAGTCGTGTCCGTAGACCATGCGCACCACGTGCGGGATCACCAGCCCGACGAACCCGATCACGCCCGCGAACGCGACTGCCGCCGCCGCGAGCAGCGATGCGCCGGCAAGCAGCACCAGCTTCGTGCGCGTGACGTCGATGCCCAGCTCTGCGGCCTGCTGCTCGTCGAGTTGCAGCACGTTGAGCACGCGTGCGTAAGGCACGACGACTGCGGCGCCCAGCAGCGCGTATGGGCTGCCCACCAGCAGCCGCTCCCAGTTCGCGCTGTTCAGCGTGCCGAATAGGAAGCTGAAGATCGGCTGCGCGCGCTCGCCGCCCGTCAGCATCGCGAACGACGTGACCGCGCTCGCCACCGCCGACACCGCCACGCCCGCGAGGATGAGCGCGGTGTCCGCCGCGCGCCCTGCTCCACCCTCGCCGCCCGCGCGCGCAACCACGTAGGTCAGCGTCACCGCCGCACCGGCGCCCACGAACGCGCACAGCGGCACCCAGCCGAACCCGTACGTGCTCGTGTCCAGCGGCGACATGATCGCGACCGCTGCGCCCAGCCCCGCGCCGGATGCCACGCCGAGCAGGTAGGGGTCGGCGAGCGAGTTGCGGAACACGCCTTGGTAGGTCGCGCCCGCGTACGCGAGCGCGGCGCCGGTGACGCCGGCGATCGCGATGCGCGGCAGGCGCACGTCGACGACGATGCGCTCCCACGACGCCGGCCCCTCCACCGGCAGCGCCACGAACGGCAGCTGGTTCAGCAGCAGCGCGACGACGGTGGTGGCCGGGATCGCCGCACTGCCGAGCGTGGTGGCTGCGGACGCCGTGAGCGCCAGCACGAGCAGCGCGAACGGTAGCGGCCGGAAAAGCCTTGAGCGCGGCCGGCCCGGGGCGCGCGCTCCCGCGGTCGGCGCTTCATCGAGCGGTTCGGCCCGCTGCACTCACGCGCTCCGTTCGCGCCCCCGCGCGGAGCCCGCGGACGTGGCGCGCAGCGCTGCGTGGCCACGTGCCGACGGCCCGTCCGCGCGGGCTCGGTCACTCGGCGCACGCGGTATCCTGGCTCGCGCCCGCGGCGGACGCTCACAGTTGCGGGACAGCTCCGGATTCGCACCGGATTCCCCGGACGTGCGCGGGAACGCGTGGAGCATACCAGCCTGGGGGGAGGTGCGGCTCATGGCCTTGCCTCGCCGCGCTCGTCGGGCCGCCGCGCTGGGCCGCTTTGCCGCGTCGGGGTTGACAGGCGGGCGCCGTCGACTATGCTTTGTTCTCTCCATCACGAACGATCTCGCGTACGTGCGTAATCGAAGTCGTGAGTGGGGAGAACGTGCAGCGGCGGGAAGGAACTCGTGGCGCGGATACGCGCCCTGCCAAATCCTCGCAAGAGGGCCGGGGGACCCACCGTCTTGGGGTGAACTCTTGTCAGAGAGCGGGCAGCCTGCTTCAGCCCGAACCCGTCAGCTAACCCCGTCGGCAGTGAAACAGGCCCTGACCGGAGGGATTCCGGCACGAGGCCTAGTCGAGGATATCATCCGTGTTGACCAGGACCACGCCCAAGCAGTGCCCGCGCTGTCGCGGGCTGATGATCGTTGAGGACGACTGGTACGGCACCTTCGGCACGTGCATCGCCTGCGGGCACGTGCACGAGACGCAGGTCGCCGACCCCGTCGACCTGCTGGAGGAGGAGCGGCTCGCCGCCGGTAAGCAGCGCCGCCGTCAGCCCTCGCACGGCAAGCTCCGCCTCTAGCTTCGCGCCGCCGCCGGTCGCAGCCGTTCGACGGCCGAACCCGCGTCGCCGCGCCGCGCCGCTCGACGCCCCCGAGCTTCGCCGCCTCTTCGACGGGCTGCAAGACGCGCTTCGCCGGTACCGCGAGCAGCAGAGCCCCACGCCGTCGCCAACGGCGAGCACGTAGCGCGCAGCCGCCTAGACGTTGCATACCGGGACCGACAGGCTGATCCGCCGGGTGGGCGCTGTGCTCGGAGGGTCCTTCGCCCTGCTGGGAGCGTTCGTGTGGACCATTGGGCGGTTGGACCAGGAGCCCTACGTACCGTACTGGGCTCCAGCGCTCGTAGCGGCGGGGTTGTTTGTCCTTGCGGGCGGGTTCCGCATCGCCGGGCCGTCTCTGGCGTCGGTCATTCTGCTGACGATTGGCGCAGTTGCTGGCGGCTTCTGGACACGGTAGCTCCTGGTATTTCCAGTCGTCGCTGCGCTTCTAGTCGTACTGGTGGTCGGACGCTATCTGCGCCCGGACGTCGACGCCTGATCAGGTCGGGAAGCGGGAGGGGAGCAGCCCTGGCAGAAGGGCGGGCGGGTCCCGCGGCCCGGAGGGCCGTCTCCAGCTCTCGCTTATCGGTCGCTCATACGCTCCGATCGGGCCGCGGCCAGCGCTGGTCACGCTCGCCTTGGCGCCTACCGCGCGCGGTAGTGCGTCGCCCAGTACTCGTACGCGTCCTGCAGCGCCAGCCACGAGGCCTCGACCACGTCCGTCGACGCGCCCACCGTGCGCCACAGGTGCACGCCGTCGAACGACTCGATGAGCACGCGCACCGCGGCGTCCGCGCCCCCGCCCGGGTTGATGATGCGCACCTTGTAGTCGCGCAGATGCACGCGTTCGAGGTCCGGGAACGACGCGCCGAGCGCCCGCCGCACCGCCGCGTCCAGCGCCGACACCGGCCCGTTGCCGTCCGCTGCCGTCTGCGTCAGCAGCTCGCCCACGCGCACCTTCGCCATCGCCTCGGCCTGCATCTCGCTCTCCGCCGCCACGCTACCCGGCGCCGCATCGGCGGCCGGCTGGTGGCGCCGCCGCTCGACGACGAGGAAGTCCTCTAGGTCGAACGGCGCGATGTAGCCTGGCAGCGACCGCCGCACCAGCAGCTCGAACGACGCCTCGGCCGACTCGTACACGTACCCGCGCGCCTCTTGCGCCTTCACGCGGTCCAGCACCCAGCGCGTCTGCTCGTCCGTCAGCTCGATGCCGCTGCCCTGCTCGCGCAGCTTCGCCTCGATGTTGCGCCGCCCCGAGTACTCCGACACGAGCACGCGCTCCGTGTTGCCCACAGCGAGCGGATCGACGTGCGTGTACGACCCCGCCGCCTTCGAGATCGCCGAGACGTGCAGTCCCGCCTTGTGCGCGAACGCGCTCTGCCCCACGTACGGTTGCTGCGGGTTCGGCGCCAGGTTCGCGAGCTCCGAGGCGAAGTGCGCGACCTCCGTCAGCCGCGCGAGCTGCTCCGCGCTCACCACCGCGATCCCCAGCTTGAGCTGCAGGTTTGCGATCACCGACACGATGTTCGCGTTGCCGCAGCGCTCGCCCCACCCGTTCAGACACGCCTGCACCTGCGACGCGCCGGCCTGCACCGCGAGCAGCGTGTTCGCTACCGCGAGGTCGGCGTCGTTGTGCGTGTGGATGCCGACCGCGCACGGCACGGCCGCGCATGCCGCCTCCACGCCGTGCACGATCGCATCCGGCAGCGAGCCGCCGTTCGTGTCGCACAGTGTCACGGTCGTCGCGCCAGCGCCCGCCGCCGCGCGCAGCGTGGCGAGCGCGTAGGCCGCGTCGTCCGCGTGCCCGTCGAAGAAGTGCTCCGCGTCGAACACCACCTCGCGGCCGCGCTCCACGAAGAAGCGCACCGAGTCCGCGATCATCGCGAGGTTCTCCTCCTCGCTCGTCTCCAGCACGTCGCGCACCTGCGCCGCCGAGGACTTGCCGACGAGCGTCACCACCGGCGTGTCCGCCTGCAGCACCGCCGCCAGCCCCGCGTCGGTCGCCACGTCCCCGCCGGCGCGGCGCGTCGCGCCGAACGCCACGAGGCGCGCGTGCCGCAGTCGCAGCGCGCGCGCCCGCTGGAAGAACTCCGCGTCCTTCGGGTTCGACCCCGGGTAGCCCCCCTCGATGTAGTGCACGCCCAGCTCGTCGAGCTTCGCGACGAGCGCCAGTTTCTCCTCCAGCGACAGCGCCAGGCCTTCCATGCCCAGCCCGTCGCGTAGCGTCGTGTCGTACAGCAGCACCTGGCTCGCGCGCTTGCTCATGTCGTCCTCACGGTGCCGCGCACTCGATGCCCTGATTGATGCACGGTACACACGCTGTCGCGACGCCCGGAGTCCGGGTCGCCCCCGCCTCGGCGAATGCTGGCGTGGCTCAGCGTGGACCGATGATCGCCGCCGCCGGCCACACGGGCCGGTCGGCGCGCACCACCTTCGCTACACTCGTGACCGAGCGGCGCTCCGCGAGCATGCACCGATTCTAGAAGCCCCCCGCCCGCCCGGGCAACGCACCCGGCGCGCCGGCCCGGCGCGGCCAGCAAAAGGAAGCCCCGATGGCTGCCCGCGCCGTCCCCATCGTCGTGCTCGCCGTCCACCTCGGCCTCGGCGTCGTCCGCTACGCGGCCGGCGGTCTGATTGCGCTGCCCTCGGGCGTGCTGCTGCTCATGGCGGTCTGGCTTTCCCTCGGCGCGCTCGGCGTCTGGCGCGCCATCCGCCGCCCGCGCTGGACCTGGCTCGCCCCCGCGCTGGCGGCGGTCGCCTAGGCGGCGCTGGTCACGCTGGGCGAGCGGGTGTGGGGCTGGACGGCGTAGCGGTTGAGGACTTTACGAGTAATCGGCCGAATTAGTCGATCATTCGCATGATTGTTAAATGCCGAACGACACGATTTGGGAACGCTCGCCTCATACCGCGGTCAAGCACCAGATCGAACGCGGATACCTCGGTGGCTGGTTCGCCACGCTGGCATGGACTGGACGAGTGCTCTTCATCGACGGGTTTGCCGGTCCAGGTCGCTACATCGATGGCGAGGAGGGCTCTCCGATCATTGCCCTGCGGATGGCTCTTGAACGCCCGATCTTCCAGGGCGGAAGTCGGCATGCTAGCTGCGATCGGATGCTCGTATTCGTCGAAAGCGACCGTGAGCGTTTCGCGCATCTGGAGCTGGAACTCGCGCGATTCACATTGCCGGAGCACGTGAAGGTAGGTGCCTACAACGCTGACTTCGAGGACACGCTGGCAGGTATCCTGAGCCATGTCGAGCAGGGTCGGTTAGCCCTCGCGTTCGTGATGATTGGTTCGTTCGGCTGGACAGGCTTCCCCTTTGCACTCATCGAGCGGATTGGGAGGGAAGAACGCAGCGAGGTGTTCGTATCGTTCATGATCGAATCCGCAACAGATGGATCGAGCACCCACAGTAGGAAGCGAACTGGGATCGCCTTTTCGGCAGCAACGAGTGGCGTGAGATATCGCGACGGGGAACCGCTGATGAGCGTCGCTTCTTTTTGGTGGCGCTCTATCAGCGGCGGCTACGCGAGCCCGGGTTCCTGTACCAGTGGAAGTTCGAGCTCCGTGACGAGGGGAACCGGCCGGAGTATTACCTCGTTTACGGCTCGCAATCGCTCGACGGCCTCGTTCGCATGAAGGAGACGATGTGGAGGGTCGCCTCGGACGGGTCGTTCCGGTGCTCGGATTACGAACAGGGCCATGGCCGAATGCGTCTCGTTCTTGGCGATCCTCCAGCAACGCTCAGCGCCCGCTTATCCCAACGGTTTGGCGGCGCCGGCGAGGTTCCCCGCAAGCCGACCCTCCGAGAGTTCACGTTGATCCCGGTGAATTCAACTGGTCAGTGCAACCCCATCCGGATGCAGGGAGGTGTTGCATGGCCAGGCCGGGCCGACCCGGGATGTCCGACGAACTGCGCCAGGTGCTGTGGCGGATGTGGGCATCTGGACAGT
>VGPB01000090.1 GCA_016875695.1 Chloroflexota bacterium
CCACCGCGGCCTCCCGCAGCTTGCTGATGATTTCCTCGGCCCCGCACCGCTTCCGCTTCGCCGTTGCCATCCAAACACCCCTTCCTGACCACCGCGATTCTCTCGCTTGCGGTGGTCAGGAAGGGGGTCAGGTCAAGAGAATCGCGGTAAACAGGGAGGGGTTCAGGTCAGAGGTCGTTCAGCGATGCCGAAACTCCAACAGGAACTAGTGCTCGTCGAAGTGGTCGCCGTGCTTCGCGTGCCGGTGCTGGTCGTGGATGTAGTCGACGTGGCCGCTATGCTCGACGGTGGGGTGCCCGCAGTCTGAGTGGTGCTGGTGGCTGTGCACGCCCGCAGTGACGTGGCTTTCCCCGCTGCACTCATCGTAGTGGTCGCCGTGGCCGAAGTGGGCGTGCCCGTCGTGCAGGTAGTGGGTGTGCCCGGTGTGCGCCACGCCGATGTGGCCACAGCCCTCTCCGTGCGCGTGGGTATGTTCGGCGTGGGCTGAATGGGTCTGCTGAGTCATAGTTGGCTTTTCCTTTCTAGCGGCGCTTTTCGTCACTGTGTTTGATGGCGTCGTTAACTATGTGCCAGACGTGATCATCGGCAAGCCGATACCGGACTTCCCTCCCTTCGCGCTCTCCGATCACGACGCCAACGGAGCGGAGCGAACGGAGGTGCTGTGAAACGAGGGGCTGCCGGAGGCCAAGCTCATCCGTAAGCTCATGCACGCAACGGGGACCGTGCTCGTATAGGAGACAGACAATACGTATTCGAACCGCGTTCCCCACTGCTTTCAGCAACGCCTCGGCTCGGAGCAGGCTGGAAATATCCCCCTCACTTTTCAGCTGCCCGACTCCTTCCTGCCACCGCGACACATTCATATATGCGCATAGAGGATTGGTTGTCAAGTGACCTGGTGTAGGGTGTGGAGCTGATACGCGCGCGCGCGTCGGGCCCCTAGAACCGCTCCCAGGCGTGCGGGTTCCGGGCAATGATGGCGTTCGTCCTGGCGATCCGCGGCAGCCCCTCCTCCACCGTCGCGACGAGCCCTTCGGCGTGGAGTAGCTCGGCCCGCTCCTGGTCGGTGAGCCCACTCTCCTCCTGGGGCGGGGGCTCGAAGTGGTCGCGGTCGACCTCGATCGGCGCAGCCTCGATGTCTTCGCAACCTACCAGGGCGCTATCGACGGCAAGCCGCGGTTCGCACCCCCCCAAGACATCCCACAGCCGTCGCACCGTCCGGCTGTCAGCAGTCGCGGCAGAGGCCCTTCGCCGCCATCGCGCCCGCCAGAATGAGCATCGTCTAGCACTCGGATCACTGTGGGAGAACCACGGACTGGTGTTCACGACGGGCCTCGGCCGACCCTTGGACGGCAACAACCTGAGGACAAGGTCGTTCGCCCCGTTACTTGCGCGAGCCGGGCTTCGCCCAATGCGCTTCCACGCCCTCAGGCACGCCGCTGCGACACTTCTGATAGTCGAGGGCGTCCCCGTGAAGGCGGTGTCGGAAATGCTCGGTCATTCGGACATCGCCACAACGCTACGGATCTACGCGCATGTGCTTCCGCCAATGCACGACGCCGCAGCCTCCGCAATGGACCGAATTCTCATCGGCCACGGCGGGTGATGCTACATCGGATGCTACACGGCGGTTCTGGGCGGCAATGAAACCCAGTAACCGCGCGGAAGTTGTGGTGGAGACGGGGGAGAATTGAACTCCCCGTCCAGCGAACATTCGCCATGGATCTGCTACGGGCGTAGCCAGTGGGAGATCTCGCCTGCCGCCCTCCACTGACGAGGGGTCGGCGGACCAGCCTCAGCAGTCTTAGCCGCCGGCGCTTGAGGCGCGCGCCTGCGGAGCAGTCCGACTGTCGTCGCTCCGTCCGGCCCGTCAGACGGGGGCCGGCGGAACGTCGCTACGGGTTAGGCAGCGAGGGCGAGTTGTCGTTCGCCAGTTACTAGCGTGCCACCTGATTAACGAGGGTGATGGCGCCTCGGCCCGCAATCCGCGTCCGTCCGTCCCTGTCGATTCCTTTCGTCCCCACGTGTGCGGCCGGCCACCGGGCCGGTCCTAGCGCTGCGCGTGCCGCAGCGCGCGCTGCATCGATCGCTGCGCCTCGCGCGAGGCGATCGCTTGGCGCTTGTCGTACTGGCGTCTGCCACGTACCAGCCCCAGTGCGACCTTCGCCCGCCCGTCCCGCAAATACACCCGCAGCGGCACGATGGTCGTCCGCGGCTGCTCACGCAGCTCCCGCTCCCAGCGGTCGAGCTCCTTGCGATGGAGCAGCAGTCGCCGGGGCCGGGTCGGCTCGTGGTTCTCGCGCGCCGGGAGGTACGGGGCGACGTGGACATTATACAGCCACAGCTCGCCGTCCCGGAAGCGGGCGTAGCCCTCGGCGATGTTCGTGTGCCCCTGGCGCATCGACTTGATCTCGGAGCCGGCCAGCGCGATGCCGGCCTCCAGCTCCTCGAGCACGTCGTACTCGAAGCGTGCGCGGCGGTTCTGCGCCAGGGTCGCGCGCTGCTCCGGGACGGCGGTCTTCGGCATGGCGCGCCTCGGCGGGTGCCCGAGTGAGGGAGGAGGCTAGCCGGCGGCGCGGACCGGCGTGCCGGAGCGCAGCAGCTCGATGGCGCGCAGGATGGCCACGTCGCGCGCCTGCTCGATGTCGTCCGCCGTAAGCGCGATCGCCACGTCAGGCTGCACGCCCTGGCCCTCGATCTGCGCTCCCTTCGGCGTCAGCCAGCGTGCGATCGACACGTACACGGCGCCACCGTTGGAGAGCTCGCGCGCGTGGTTCACGGTGCCCTTCCCCAACGACTTCGAGCCGACGACCGTGGCGCGGCCGTTCTCCTGCAGCGCCGCGGCCAGTACCTCGGAACCGGAGGCGGAGGTCTCGTCTTGCACGATCACCAGCGGCAGCTTCGTGATCTCGTTCCCGGCACGCGCCTCGATGCGCTGCTCCCGACCGTCCCGGTCGATCTGCGCGAGGATCGTGCCCTTCTCCAGGAACATGTCGGTGATCTGTGCCGTCTCGCGGAGCAGGCCGCCGGGGTTCCCGCGCACGTCGAGGATGAGCCCCTTCGCGCCGGCGCGCTGGGCCGCCTCCACCGCGTCCGAGAGTTCCTTCGGGCTGCGCGACGTGAACGAGCGGATGTGGATGTAGGCGAGGTCCTTCACCTCGGCGCCTGTCGTGTCGATGAACTTGCGCGTCGGGGGGGTGGTGTCGATGGAGGCCACCAGCACCTCGTCGCGGACGATCTTGAACGTGTGCTCGCTGCCATCGGCGCGGCGCACCTTGATCTCGACGGTGGTGCCGCGCGGGCCGCGGATCTTGAGCGCCGCCTTCTGGACGCCCCAGCCGAACGCGTCCTCGCCGTTCACCGACAGCAGGCGGTCGCCGGCCCGGATGCCGGCACGCTCCGCCGGGGTGTCGGGCAGGGGCCGACTGATCACGACATAATCGCCATCCTTAGCGACCGTCGCGCCGATGCCCTGGAACGCGCCCGAGAAGTCGCCACGCGAGAGCGAGTAGGTGCGGGGGTCGATGTACGTCGAGTGGGGGTCGTTGAGCGAGGTGAAAATGCCCTGGACGGCGCCTTGCAGCAGCAGCTCGCGATCAATGCGCGTCTGGTCGACGAAGTCTTCCTGCAGGATCGCGATGATCTCGTCCAGGAGCTTCGGGTCGAGCTCGTCGAGCCCATCGGCCACCGCCGAGCGCTGCACGGCGCGCGCCTGGTCGTCCTGGTTGCGGTCGATGACCGCGTGCAGCAGGAAGCCGAAGGCGAACAGCATGCTCGCGATGAGCACCGTGATGGCCGACAACAGGACCGCGCGCACGCCCTGGCTGCCCATGGCCCATGTACTCCCTCAGCGCGTTGTCGCGCCGCTGCCGCACGTGCCCTGGAGGGCCGGCGCGCTGCGCGGTGCAGCCAGTTTAGCACCGGCCGATTCTGGAGCCGCATGAGCGGCTCCCTACATCGCCAGCTCCAAGCTTTCTGCGCTACGTACAACATAAGCTAGATAGTGCGCAGTCGCCTGGGTGCGCCTTGCCTGACCCCCTCCGCCTGCTCCTCGCACGTAGCCGGCGCTCCGCCGGGCGAGGCGCCGCGTGCGATCGCGCCTTCGCTCAGGTGGTCCATACCGCGCGTGGTCCATCCCGCGAAGCCTGAACGGGGCGCTCCCCGTCGCTGCTCGAGCCCCGCCGCCAGGACGTCACCGGCCAGCCGTGTCGGACCTCGCGTTCACCGCTGCCGGCCGGCTCCGTATGGATGTGGACGCTTTGACTCCATACCCGGTATGGATATGTTGACGCCAACATACCTATACCCGGTATGAGATAGGAGCACACCATGAGTAGCTGGACCCTGCGCGGTGAGCTGCGCTGCATGGCCTGCAGCCGTTACCTCGGCGACTTCGAGTCGCACCCCGGCCGCCACGGCAAGGACGACTTGCACGTGCTGCGACCCGCCTTCGGCGAGCTGCTTGCGCACGCGGTCGAGAGCGAGCGCGGGCTGCGTTGCTCGCGTTGCGGCGGCCGCGTCCTGACCGAGTTCACCGAGTGCATCGCGGCGTAGCCGCTCGGCACCGCGTACGATGGAGAGCGCCGCGCGCGCGGCGCTCTCCATCGTACGCCTGCCCAACGTACCGCCCCTGCCCCCCGGTCTGGCGCCGCGCGGCACCACGCGTGGGTCGCCGGGCTGCTGCGCGCGCAGCACGGCCCATGCGGGGCGTGGCTCGCCTGCGCCACGCCCCGCGCAGGACCCGCGCATCGGTTGGTGTCGAACTCGCGGGGCTGTGGCGCCGCTGTTCTTCTGTCGCGCGGCGCGTCTGACGCGCGGCCGAGTGGCTGGTAGGATCCAGCCGCCGCGCGCCCTGCCGGGTGGTGTAACGGTAGCACACGGGACTTTGAATCCCTTAGTCAAGGTTCGAATCCTTGCCCGGCAACCACCGCGGTGCCAAGCGCCTCTGGCCACGGCTGTATAGTGCGCGCGCACGCGTCACAAGGCGCCGGATCGAGGAGGACCACGGGTGGACTGGAACGACACGCCGGAGCAAGCAGCGTTCCGTAGCGAGGTGCGCGCCTTCCTTGACGCGCGCCTGCCGGCGCACTACCGCGACCATGAGGCGCGGCGCCACCAAGACAGCGGCCTGGAGAACGACTGGCAGCAGGACCTCGCCAACGGTACCCCGGAAGACCGCACCGCGGCCCGCGAGTGGGCGAGCGCGCTCGCCGAGCGCGGCTGGGGCCAGCCGCACTGGCCGCGCGAGTACGGCGGCGCGAGCATGTCCACGCTCGAGCAGTTCATCCTCAAGCAGGAATTCGCGCGCGCGGAAGCGCCCGACATCGGCGGCCACCTGGTCGGCTCGACGCTGCTCGTGCACGGCACCGAGGAGCAGAAGCAGCGCTTCCTCGCGCCCACGCTGCGCGGCGAGATGCTGTGGGCGCAGGGCTTCTCGGAGCCCGGCGCGGGCTCCGATCTCGGCTCGCTGCAGTGCCGCGCCGTGCGCGACGGCGACGAGTTCGTGATCAACGGGCAGAAGCTGTGGACCTCGGCCGGGCACAAGTCGAACTGGATCTTCGGATTGTTCCGCACCGACCCGGACGCGCCGAAGCACCGCGGGATCACGTTCATGATGCTGGACGCCACCACGCCCGGCGTCAGCGTGCGACCGATCATCAGCATGGGCTGGGAGCACGCCACCAACGAGACGTTTTACGAGGATGTGCGCGTCCCCGCGAGCCAGGTAGTGGGCGACGTCAATCGCGGCTGGTACGTCGGCATGACGCTGCTCGACTACGAGCGCTCCGGCATCAACCGCGCGGTTGCGCAGCAGCTGCTCGTCGACGAGCTCGTCGCGCACGTGCGGGCGGACACGCCCTCGCACCGGCGTGAGCTGGTGCGGCGCGAGGTCGCGGACCGCGCCATCGAGTGCGAGGTGCTGAACAATCTCTGCATGCGCATCGCCTCGATGCACGCATCGGGGACGATCCCGAACTACGAGGCGTCGATGGGCAAGATGTACGGCAGCGAGGTCGCGCAGCGCGTCGCGCGCACCGGCACGAAGGCGTTCGGGCAGTTCGCGCAGCTGTGGGCGCCCGACGACCCGTACGCGCCGCTCAAGGCGAAGCACACGCAGAACTACTGTCATACCGTCGTCGGTACCATCGCGGGTGGGTCGAGCGAGATCCAGCGCAACATCATCGCCACGCGTGGGCTCGGCCTCCCACGCGGCTAACTCGCGGCCTCGTGATGCTCATGCAGCGGGGAGCCGGCACGGCTCCCCGCTGCATGCGTTAGGTGGGCCGGCGACGCTACGAGGGGCGCTCCGGCGTGAGCGCAGCGGCCGGCTGTGCGCGGCGTGCCGGCAGCGCGGGCTTGCGCACGAACGCGAACAACACCGCGCCCAGCATGCCGACGAGCGCGAGCCACGTGAAGCCCGTCACATAGCTGCCGGTCACGTCGTAGCTCGCGCCCGCGATCAGCGGGCCGGCCATGATCCCCGCGGTCACCAGCATGCCATTGAAGCCGCTGATCGTCCCGTAGTGGCGGCTGCCGAAGTAGTCCGCGCGGATCGCCGTCGTGAGCGGGATGCGCGCGCCAAAGCCGATGCCGTTGAGGGCGGCGAACACCGCCACCATCCACAGCGACGTCGCGACCGCCAGCACCAGCAGCCCCGCGCACGTCATCAGGATCGCGACCACGATCAGCAGGCGCTTATCGACGCGGTCTCCCAGGAACCCGCCCCCCATCTGCCCGGCGACCTGCAGCACCGTCATCAGCGTCACCATGGCGGCGGCGGTGCCCAGCGAGTAGCCCAGTCCGTCGCGCACGTGCGCTGCGAAGTGCACCATCACCGCCCCCGTGACCAGCAGCCCGAGGCCGTGGCCGAGCCCGATCAGCCAGAACGCGCCGGTCTTCATCGCCTCCTGCGGCGTGAAGTCGACGTCACCGGGGAGGTGTGTGGTGCCCCCGCGCTCGGCAGGCGCGGCATCGCCATCGGCGCGCCAGCCGTACGGCTCCGGGCGATGGCGCAGCAGCAGGCCAGCCGGCACCGCGAGCGCGAACATCAGGACGGCCGACAGCACGGCCATGCCGCGCCAGCCGAGCGCCTCGAGTCCAGCGACGACCACGGGTTGCACGATGCCGCCCGCAGCGATGCCGAGCATCATGATCGCGAGCGCCGTGGAGCGGCGGCGCGCGAACCAGTTCACGGCCGCCACGGACGCGGGCAGGAACGTGCCCAGCGCGCCGCCCAGCGCCAGCACCATGAACGCGAGGTAAAACGTGGTGATGCTGTCCGCCTGGCTCAGCAGCAGGAAGCCCGCGCCGAAGATCGCGAGGCCGATGGTCATCATCACCCGCGGCCCGAAGCGGTCCACGAGCCAGCCGTCGACCGGGCCGAGCAGCCCCGACTCGACGCGCTGCAGCGCGAACGCGAGCGAGAACGTCGTCGAGCTCCAGCCGAACTCGTCCCGCAACAGCACGACGTAGGAGCCGAACGCCTGGCCGAGCAGCGCCCCGCTCATCGTCATCACCGTGAAGCCGGAGCCGATGATCCACCAGCCGTAGAAGAACGGGGAGCGATGGGCGCGGGCGGCGGGCGCCGGGGGGGGATCGGTCGGCGCGGGTGTCGCCGCCGGCAGCGTGTCTTCCGGCACGGAGGCAGCCTCCTCTCGCGCGCGACGCCAGCCGCGCAGCCGGGACGGCGCGCGGC
>VGPB01000091.1 GCA_016875695.1 Chloroflexota bacterium
GCGCCTGCACGGCGACCCCGCGCTGCGCCAGCTGCGCGAGACCGCGGCCGCCGACGCCGCACGCCTCGCCGCCGCCTCGCGCAACGAGCGACTCGACGCCTCGGCGACGCTCGGCACCCGCTGGTACCGCGAGCGCCAGGCCGTGCTCGAAACGCTCGACGCCTGGGCCGAGTGGTGGCGGGCGTGCCTCGCACGCGACGCCGCTGCCAACGACACCCGCACGCCGGACAGCGCGTGCACACCCGCGCAGGCGCTCGCCGCGCTGCGCGCGCTCGCGCGCGCGCGCGAGCAGCTGCTCGCCAACGTCAGCGCACAACTCGCGCTCGACGTGCTCATGCTCGACCTGCCCCAGCTCGCATCGACCACCACACCTCAAGAGGAGGAGCCGGTCGCCGCCACGCCCTGAGCGCGCGCACCGGCAACGACACATGCACGACCACGACCACACCACCGACCACGATGACGCCGCCCCAGACGCAACGCTCGACGCTCCCACCCCCCTCGCCCACGCAGTGGGAGAGGGGCCGGGGGTGAGGGCCGAGCACAGCGCGAACGCACTGCGCGCTGACCAGTCCACGCCGGAGCAGGAGGAAGCCGCCGTCGCAGCCTCTGTCGGCGTGCGCTTCGTCGAGGCCGGCCCGCTCAGCTACTGCAGCCCCGGCGAGCTCGCGCTGGGCGTTGGCGACTACGTCGTCGTGCACACCGACCGCGGCGACCGCCTCGGCTGGGTCGTGCTCGCGCCCGACCAGGTGCTCGCCGGCCGCCCCGAGGGCCCGCTGCGCGTCATCGACCGCATCGCCACCGAGGCCGACGTGCGCCAGTGGCAGCAGCAGCGCGACCGCGCGCAGGAGGACACCGGCCGCGCGCAGGCGCTGGCGACGCGCTCGAACCCGCGCGTGCGCGTCGCCGCCCTCACCTACGACCTCTCCGGCACGCGCGGCGAGATCACCTTCAGCGCCCCCGAACACATCGACTTCCGCTGGTTCGAGCAGCAGCTCTCCGAGCTGCTCGCCGCGCGCATCAGCGTTAAGCAGGTCGGCGATCGCGACCGCGCGAAGGCCATCGGCGGCTTCGGCCTCTGCGGCCGTGACCTCTGCTGCGCGAGCTGGATGACGGAGTTCCCGGCCATCTCGATCCGCCTGGCCAAGGAGCAAGACCTCCCGCCGAACCCCACGAAGATCTCCGGCGTCTGCGGCCGCCTGCTGTGCTGCCTCACCTTCGAGGTGGACGCATACCGCGAGCTGCGCGGTGACCTGCCGAAGACCGGCAAGCGCATCACCACCCCCGTCGGCCGCGCGAAGGTGCTGAGCGTCAACGCGCTGCGCCAGGTCGTGCGCCTGCGCTTCGACGAGACCGGCGAGATCGTCGAAATGCCAGCCGACGAGCTGCGCCGCCAATACGGCACCGCCGTGCGCCCCGAGGAGCTCGAACCCGTCATCGAGGAGCCCGCGCGCCGTCGCGACCAGCGCAACCGCGACACGATGTTCGCCACCATGGAGCGCGTCGACGCCCCAGCCGCGCGCGTGGCCATGGGCGTCGACGCAGCGCTCGAGCTCGTCGGCGCGAGCGGCGCGCCCGCACCCGGCGACAGCGACGTCGCCGCGAACGGCAAAGCCGCCGAAGGCGCGACGAAGCGCCGCCGCCGAGGCCGCCGCGGCGGGGGCGGCCGCCGTCGCGAAGGCGCGGACGCATCCGGCGCGCCCGCTGCCGATGCGCCCGCGCCGGAGCTCGACTGATGCCCGCGCGCCCGGACGCCCTCGTCACACCCGAGTGGCTCACCGCGCACCAGCGCGACGCGCACCTGCGGATCGTGCACGTCACCAACACGCCCGAGGACTACGCCGCCGGCCATCTCGCCGGCGCCATCCTCACCAGCGGCTACGCCGACTTCACCGAGGACCGCCCGCAACCGCCGGGCGGCGACCTCGTGCGCGCGCTCGTGCCGCTGCCCGCCACGATGCACGCGACGCTCGTGCGCCTCGGCCTGCACCCCGACGACGAGATCGTGTGCTACGCGCCCGCCAAGTCGCCCTGGCCCGCCCGCGCGTACTGGGTGCTGCGCTACTTCGGCTTCCCGCGCGTGCACGTCGCGGACGGCGCGCTCCCCGCGCTGGCCGCCGCCGGCTGCGCCGTCACCAGCGAGCCGACGCCACCACCGGCGCCACGCGCGCCGTTCACGCTCGCGCCGCCCGACCACACACTGCTCGCCACCGTCGACGACGTGCTCGCGGTCGCGCGAGCCAAGCGCGACGCGATCGTGCTCGACTGCCGCACCGACGCCGAGTGGCACGGCCGCGACGGCGGCCACGCGCCCCAGCCGCGGCTCGGCCGCATCCCGCGCGCGCAGCACCTCAACTGGGAGCTGCTCGTCGACGACACGGGCCGTCTGCTCCCGCTCACCCAGCTGCGCAGCCTCTACGCCGCCGCCGGCGTCGACGGCACGCGCCCCGTCTACCCCTACTGCGGCGGCGGCGTCCGCTCCGCCGTCAGCTGGCTCATCCTCCACGAGCTGCTCGGCTACAACCTCGCCGCCAACTACGACGGCTCCTGGTCCGAGTGGGCCCAGCGCACCGATCTGCCGATAGAGGCCGGCTAGCGGGTCGGCAGCAACTCCCCCAGCGAGCGCCCGAGCGTCATATGCGCGATGAGCGTCGCCGTCTCATGCGGTGTCTCGAGCTGCGGCACGTGCGCCGCCGGCCAGCTCACCAGTTGCGCCACGCGCGGCATGGCGCGCACGCACGCATCGGCCGCAGCGCGGTGCGCAGTGTCGCGGCCGCCGACCATCACGACGGCGGGCGCCGCGATGCGTGCAAGCGCCTCCGCATCCATTTCCCACGTAAGCGTCGCACGCAACGCGGCTGCGTAGCCCGCCGCCGTCATCTGCAGCAGTCCCGCGCGCCGTTCCGCCTACTCCTCCCGCACCGCGCCGTCGCTCGCACGCTCGCGCGCATCCAGCCAGTCCGCAAGGGCCGCTACTCCCCACCGCTTTGCGAGCGAGATGCACTGTTCTGCGAACACCACTCGCGGGCGATTGCATCCGTGCCCCGGCTCCATCGGTGCCATCAGCACCAGCGCGCGCACATCGCCGGGACGCGCGAACGCCATCCCGATCGCCACTGCGCCGCCCAGCGAGTGGCCGGCGAGCACGCGGGGCTGCTCCACCCTGCCGCTGTGGAGCGTCTCCCACGCGTCCGCAACGAAGCCACCGATCGTCGCTAGCGCTGCAGGAGCGGCAACCCGTCCGTGCCCCGGGAGATCCACGGCGATCAGTTGCATGTGTGGCGGGAGCAACGGCGTGACCTCGCGCCACACGCGCGATGTGCTCGAGAACCCGTGCAGCAGTACAACCGGCGGGCCTGCGCCCACGCGTTCGGCGTGGCGGATCACCGCCGCATCCCCTACCGCCGCAGCGCCTCGAACTGCGCGACGTGCTCCATGCAGTGCGCCGTCACCGCGCGCACGTGCTGCGCGATCGAGCGGCGGCCGCCCATCGGGTGGATGCCCGGGCGACCCCACGAGGCGTCCGGCAACTCCGCGAGTAGCTCCACGCAGCGCGCGACGGCAGCCTCGAGCCGCTCGAGCAGCAAGCCGCCCGGCATGTGCTCCCACCCTGCGCTCTCCGCCACGCCTGCGTCGTCCGCGAACTTCAGCACCGGGTCCGTCATGAACGCCATGCGATACAGGTTCTCGTGCGATTGCTCGACGTAGGCGATCACGTGGCCCACCACGCGCGCCGGCACCCACTCACCGTCCGCGGGCGACGCGCGGAGCCAGCCCATCGGCTGCTCCGTGATCACCGCGCCGAGGCGCTCCGGCACCGCGCGCAGCGCCTCGATCTCAGGGATGTAGCGGCGCACCGCACCCGTCACGAAGTTCACGCGCACCGTCTCAGGCATCACTCATCCCTTCGTCCCGAGAGCGCGGTGTGCACGCACGCCGCATGTCGTGGCCGCCCGGCGAACGCAACGACTCACTGGAGCTGCCCTTCACGGCGAGTGACCTCGAACAGCGCTTCGAGCTCCACCGGCGAGCGCAGCGGCAACGACGCCACGCCCAGCGCGAGCCGCGCACCCACGCCCAGCTCGTCGCCCAGGGCGTCCCGCAGGAAGTGCGATGCGCCGTTCACCACCGCCGGATGCTGGTCGAACTCCGACGTGCACGCCACGTACCCTACGAGGCGCACGAGGCGCAGCCCCTCGAGCGTGCCATGCAGCGCGCGCGTGACGGCGAGCACGTTGATCGCCGCGAGCTGCGCAGCCAGCTCCCCCTGCTCGACGCTCACGTCCGCGCCGAGCCGCCCCGGTATCGCGACCGCGCCATCACGCGTGGCGAGCTGGCCCGACACGAAGATATATGCGCCGCTGCGCACCGCCGGCCGGTACACCGCGAGCGGCGTCGCCGGCTCGGGCAGCTTCACGCCCAGCGCATGCAGGCGCCCCTCGACGGTCGCTGGCGCCGTCACTGGGTGCTCACGCCCAGCCGGTCGAGCACACCCTCCAGCTCGTCGTCGCTGAAGAAGTGAATCGTCAGCGTGCCGGAGCCTCGACGGCTGCGGCGCAGCGTCACCTTCGTGCCGAGTGCGCGACGCAGCGCGTCGGCGAGCGCGAACTGCTCCGCGCTCGGCGTCGCGTGCGCGCCGCGCGCGCTGCTCGCAGAGACGTCCACCGCCGCAGCTTCGTGCGCCGCCTCGCGCCCGAGCGTGATCTCCGCCGCGCTCCCGAACGCCGGGTCGTTCGCGTACTGTTCCGCCTCGCGCACGCTCAGCTGCTCGTCGACGATCGCACGCCACAACCGCCGCTGCCGCGCGACATTCGTCACGCCGAGCAGCGCGCGCGCGTGGCCCTCCGTGAACTCGCCGCGCAGCAGCGACGCGCGTAGCTCCTCCGGCAGCTGGTTGAGCCGCAGCGTGTTCGCTACCGCCGCGCGCGAGCGTCCGACGCGCGCCGCGATCTGCTGCTGCGTCAGGCCGAACTCGCGCATCAGGCGCTCGTACGCCTGCGCCTCCTCGAGCGGTCCGAGGTCCGCGCGCTGCACGTTCTCGACCAGCGCGAGCTCGAGCAGCTCCTGCGGCGTGCTCTGGCGCACCGTCACCGGCACGTGCGTGCGCCCCGCGGCCGTCGCCGCGCGCAGGCGCCGTTCGCCCGCGATCAGCTGGTAGCGCGGCGCGCCGTCCGGGCCCGGCTCCTCCGACACCAGCAGCGGCTGCAGCACGCCGTGCTCGCGGATCGACGCAGTGAGCTCGGCGAGCGCGTCCTCGCTCATCACGCTGCGCGGCTGCCAGGGGTTGACGACCACGCGGTCGATCGGCACGTCCGTCGTCGGGATGCGCGCGTCGGGCGCGCGTGATGCGTCCGGGATCAACGCCGCAAGCCCGCGACCGAGGCCCCTAGCCATGCGCAACCGCCGGCCCGGCATGCTGCAGCTGCGCGAGCAGCTCGTCGGCGAGCTGATCGTACGCCTGCGCGCCTGTCGACTGCGGGTCGTACAGCTGGATCGGCGCGCCGTGGCTCGGTGCTTCCGACAGCCGCACCGAGCGCGGGATCACCGCGCGGAACGTGTTCGCAAAGTGCTGGCGCACTTCCTCCTCCACCTGCCGCGCGAGGTTTGTGCGCGTGTCGAACATCGTCAGCACGATCCCGCGGATGCGTAGCCGCGGGTTCAGGTTCGCCTGCACGAGGCGGATCGTCTCCGCAAGGTGGCCCAGCCCCTCGAGCGCGAGATACTCGCACTGCACCGGGATGATCACTTCGTCCGCGGCCGCGAGCGCGTTCACGGTGAGCAGCCCGAGCGACGGCGGACAGTCAATCAGGATCACGCCGAAGCGCTCGCGCAGCGGATCGAGGATGCGCTTCATGCGGAACTCGCGCGCCATAATCGAGACCAGCTCCACCTCAGCGCCCGCGAGCTGCGTCGTCGTCGGCACGAGCGAGAGCCCGGGCACCGCGGTCGGCACGACCGTCGCATCGAGCGAGCGCTCGTCGACCATCGACTCGTACAGGCCGCCGCCCTCGCCCTGGCGCTGACCAAGCGCCGTCGTGGCGTTCGCCTGCGGATCGGCGTCGATCACCAGCACGCGCTGCCGGCGCATCGCGAGCGCGGTGCCGAGCGAGACGGTCGTCGTCGTCTTGCCAACGCCGCCCTTCTGGTTCACCACTGCGAACACGGTGCTCATCGCTGCCCGCTCTCCGCCCCGCCGGCGTCGGTCGTGCGTTCTTCGAGTGCGGCCCGCGGAGCGAGCCGCGTGGGAAGCTCAGCGGCGCCGTACCGCTCGACGGCGGCCGCGGCGAGCAGGGTCGCCACCCGCTCCGCCGCAGCGTCGCCCGCGCTGAAGCCGAGTATAAGCGCGGTCGCGAACACGTCGCCTGCGCCCGTCGTGTCAACCGCATTCGCCGGAGCGGGCGGCACGTCGTACGTCGTTCCGCCCTCGCACACGCGCGCCCCCGCCGCGCCCTGCGTCAGCACCAGGCGCGCGCAGCGCGCGGCGACGGTCTCGCGATCCGCGGCGCGCCATCCGGCGGTCTCCTCCGCCGACAGGAACACGGTGGTGCGCGCGCCCGCCGGCGGGGCGAGCGCTGCGAACAGCGCCGGCGCCGGCCCGTCGAGCGTGTGCACCGCGCCGTCGGTGGCCACGCGGCACTGCAAGCCCTGCGCGAGCAGCGCGCGCTGCGGCGCCGCGAGACGCGCAAACGACGCGACGTCGACGTCGTCGGCGAGCAGCGGCGCCAGCAGCAGCACATCCGCCTCCTGCCACGGCGCCGGGAGATCGTCGCACGTGAGCACGTGCTGCGAGCGCGCGAGCAGCCGCAGCGTGCGGCCGCCCGTCGCGTCGCGGTCGTGCTCGAAGGCGAGCGTCGCGTCCGCAGGCACGACGTGCAGGTCATGGCCCTCCAGCGCGTCGAGGTCGGCGTCGGCCGCGGCAACGATGAGGATGGCGGCGCGCACGCCGAGCGCCGCCGCGGCGCGCGCCGCGAAGCTCGCGGCGCCCCCGGCACGCTCCGTGGCCGCGGCTGCGGGATTGGTGAACACGTCGCGCGTCACCGCGCCGACGATGAGCAGGGCGAGGTGCATCCGGCGTGCTCCGGCCGCATGCTAGGCGCTGCTGTCCGGCATCACCTCGACTTGGCGGTCGGGGCCGCTGCCCACGCTTTCCGTGCGCACGCCGCGCTCCTCGGCGAGCGCGAGATGAATCATGCGCCGCTCCGCAGCCGGCATCGGCTCGAGCGTGATCACGTCGCCGCTCTCGCGCACCTCCTGCGCGATGCGCTTGGCCATGTCGATAAGCGTGTCCTCGCGGCGGCGGCGGTACTGCTCGACGTCGAGCGTGAACACATGTTCGCCTTCGTGTCGCTGCGATGTCATCACGTTCAGCAGGTACTGCAGCGCGCTCAGCGTCTCGCCGCGCCGGCCGATGAGCAGCCCCAGCTCGTCCGCCGCCTCGGGGTTCGAGCCGAACACGTCGAACACCTGGGCGCTCAGCCCGGCGCCGTCTCCGGGCGTCTCCGGCTCGCGCGCGGTGATCTCGGTCTCAGTCAGGCCGAGCAGCGTCAGCAGGTCGCGCAGCGTGCGACCGGCGAAGTCGACGGCGTCCTCCGCCTCCTCGGGCGGGGCGTAGGGCAGCACGTCCGGGGCGCCGGGCACGCGCACGGCGCTCGGCGCGCCGGCGCCGGGGCTCGGACGCTCCATGGGC
>VGPB01000092.1 GCA_016875695.1 Chloroflexota bacterium
ACGGCGGCCCACAGCGCGGGCGCGCGCAGCGGCGCGGCGAGCGCCGCGCGCGGCGAGCCCCCCGCGAGCGACGCGATCGCGATACCGGCGGAGTTCGCAAGCGTCGCGCCGACGACAAAGTTCATCACCGCGATCTCGAGTCCTGGGTCGCCGAACGCGAGCTGCGCGACGGGCAGGCCCATGTTGCCGACGTTCGGCGTGGTCGCGGCGAGCGCGAAGCCCGCGCGCAGCGTCGCGTCGTGGCGCGCGAGCGTCGACCAGAGCGCCGCGACGCCGTACATCGCGACGAACGTCGCAGCCATCACCGCGACGATACGCAGCGAGACGTCGAGCGTAAGCGCGGAGTCGGCGAGCGAGGTGAATACGAGCGCGGGGCTGAAGAGGTAGAAGACGAGTGCCGAGACCGGCTGCACGGGGACCGCGCGCCAGCGTCCGACGACGCCGCCGAGTGCAGCGACGACCGCCACGGGCAGGACCACGTCCAGGAACACGCGCAGCATCGCCGCACGCTAGCAGCCGCCGCGCCCAGGCGCTCGCGCGGTGGGTCGCGCCCGCGGGAACGTTACCCCCGCGGCAACCCGAGCCCGCGCGTGGCGATCACGTTGCGCTGGATCTCGTTCGTGCCCCCGTAGATAGTCAGCAGCACCGAGTGCAGGTACTCGTAGGAGAACAGCCCGTGCTGCGGCGCGTGCTCGCTCTCCGCGTCCCACACGTTGGCGTACAGCCCGTACACCTTCGTCGCCGTGTTCGACAGCCGCTGGGTGAGCTCGCTGCCGAGGATCTTTGAGGCCGAAGACTCCGACGTGTTCGGCAGGTTCGCGCCCTGCAGCGAGGCGATGCGGTACGAGACGTTGAACAGGATCTCGGAGTCGATGTAGTGCTGCGCGATCGCGTGGCGCTGGCGTGTGAGCCGGCCGCCGCCCGCGTGCACGCGCCCCCGTTCGGTGCGCACGTGCGCGAGCAGCGCCTCGATGTAGCGCCGCAGGCCGACCGCGTTGCCCACGTTCGAGCGCTCGATGTCGAGCACGTACATCGCGACGTGCCAGCCGCGGTGCTCCTCGCCGATGACCTGGTCGGCGGGTACGCGCACGCCCTCGAAGAACGTCTCGTCGACCTCGGCCTCGCCGGTCAGCGTGATGATCGGCCGCGAGGTGATGCCGGGCGTGCGCATGTCGAGTACGATGAAGGAGATGCCGCGGTGCTTCGGCGCGAGCGGGTCCGTGCGGAACAGCCCGAAGCACCAGTCGGCGCCGCGCGAGCGGCCCCACAGCTTCTGCCCGTCGATCACGTACTCGTCGCCGTCGCGCACCGCGCGGCACTGCAGCGACGCCAGGTCGGAGCCCGCGCCGGGCTCGGAGAAACCCTGGTACCAGTGGATCTCGCCGCTGAGCGTCTGGGGGAGCAGCCTGCGCCGCTGCGCCTCGGTGCCGTGCGCGATCAGCGCGGCGCCGGCGAGCGAATAGCCGCCACCGCCGACCGCGGGCGCCTGCGCAACGGCCATCTCCTGGTTGAAGATGAACTGCTCGAGCGTCGAGAGGCCGGCGCCGCCGTACTCGGGCGGCCAGGCGGGCGCCGAGAAGCCGCCGGCGTGCAGCGCGGCGGCCCAGTCGCGGGCAGCGGCGTTCGCCTCCGGGTCGGCGCTGCGCAGGTCCTCGTGCCACGCGGCGCCGAGGCCGCGCGGCCGGCCGCCGGCGGCGCGCCGCCAGTACAGCGCGGGCAGGTTCGAGTCGATCAGCGCGCGCACCTGCGCGCGGAAGGCCGCCTGCTGCGGCGAGTCGGCCCAGTCCATACTCGCGCCTCCCCCGGACGCTACGCGTGCGCGTCCTCGCGGTACACCGTGCCGATGATCTCGTCCGCGACCAGCTGGTCGTACTCGGCGCGCGAGAGCCCGAGCAGGCCGCAGAGCACGTCCTGGTTGTGCTGGCCGAGCGTGGGCGCGGGCCCCCGCACCGGGACCAGTGGCTGGCGCGCGAACCGCGCGAGCGGGCCCGGCTGCAGATGCGTGCCGGCTTCCGGATGCGCGACGGGCTGGAAGAACTCGCGCGCGCGCAGGTGCGGATCCTCCGTCATCTCGTCCTGGTGCAGCAGCTCCGTCGCCGGCACGCCGGCCGCCTGGAGCTGCTGCATCAGCGCGCGCGCGTCGTGCTCGCGCGTGCGCGCGGCGATCAGCGGGTCGAGCTCGCCACGATGCGCGTAGCGCGCAGCCGCGTCGGCGAAGCGCGCATCGGTCGCGAGCCCCGGGAGCTCCAGGCACGCGCACAGCGCGCAGAACGCGGCGTCCGAGTCGGCGGCGATCGCCACCCAGCGATCGTCGCCGCTGGCCGGGTAGGGACCGTACGGCGCGAAGGCGGGGCTCGCGTTGCCCCAGTGGCCCTGCACGCGCGCGTTCATCGCGTAGTCCATGAACGCGTAGGCCTCCTGCTGCAGCACCGCCTCCGACTGCGAGAGGTCGATGAGCTGGCCCGCGCCGGTGCGCTCGCGCGCGAACAGGGCGGCGATCAGTGCGAACGCGACGTTCGCGCCGGCGTTGGGGTCGCCGTGCAGCGAGTTCGGCGTCTGCGAGGGGTCGCTGCCCTCGTACCCGCGCAGCAGTGTGTGCCCGGCGACGGCCTCCATGATCGTGCCGTAGCCCTTGTAGTGGCGGTACGGTCCCTCGATGCCGAAGCCGGGGAAGCGCACCATGATCAGCCGCGGGTTGAGCTGCGTGAGCGTCGCGTAGTCCAGCTTCAGCCGCTCCACGACCGCGGCCGCGTTATTCTCGATGAACGCGTCGGCGTGCTGCACGAGCTCGTAGAACAGCGAACACCCGCGCTCGCTCTCGAGGTTGAGCGTGACCGACTTGCAGCCGCGCTTGGCGAAGTTGAACCACGCCTGGCGGTTCCAGAACCCCTCGCTGCCGTCGCGATTCAGGTAGTACGTGCCGACGCGCCCGTCCAGCAGCTGCTGCGGGATGTGACGGAAGTTCGTGCGCGTCGGGTTGAGGTGCTGGATCGACTCGACCTCGATCACCTCGGCGCCGAGGTCGGAGAGCAGCACGGTCGCGAACGGCCCCGCCCAGACGATGCCCTGCGCCAGCACGCGCACGCCTGCGAGCGGGAGGCCTCGCTCGGCACCCATCGCTCCCTCCCCTCCGCCCGGCGCTAGACCACGCCGAGCTGACGCAATCGCACGACGTCCGCGCGCGCGTAGCCGACCCCACACAGCACCTCGACGGTGTGCTCGCCGAGCAGCGGCGCGCGGTGCAGCGTACCCGGCGTGCCGTGCAGCTTCAGCGCGAAGCCCGGGTACTCCAGCGCGCCCGCGTACGGATGGTCGAGCGTGGTGAAGAAGTTGCGCGCGCGGAAGTGCGGGTCGCGGAACACGTCGTCCATCGTGTTGAGCGCGCTCACCGGCCAGCCCTCGGCCTGCGCGAGCGCCATCGCTTCCTGCTTCGTATGGCTGAGCAGCCACGGGTAGACGAGCGCGTCGATCTCCTCGGCGAGCAGCGGATCGTACAGCCGCGACGCGATGCGCTCGTCGTCGATGAGGTCGGGCCGGCCGATGGTGCGGCACAGCCGCGGCCACCACGCGATCTGCGTGGCGATCGACACGTAACCGTCAGCCACCGGGTAGGTGCCGGCCGGCAGCGCGTTCATGCGCACCGCGCGCTCGCGCGTGCTCATGAGCGTGCCGGAGTACTGGTACGCCATCAGGTTCGGCGCACCGCGGTCCATCGACGCGGCGAGCGCCTCCTGGATCGAGCAGTCGACGCGCTCGCCGACGCCGTCGCGGCGCGCGCCCCACGCCGCCGCCAAGCCCATGCCCGCCGCGACGACGCCCGCGAAGAACAGCGGCATGTAGAGCCCCAGCTTGATCGGCTCGCGCTCGGGGTCGCCCGTGATCTGCATCACGCCGCCCATCGCGTACAGCAGCAGGTCGTCGGCGGCGAAATCGCGGTACGGGCCGGACTGCCCGAAGTTCGAGATCTGCAGCAGCGCGGCGCGCGGGTTGGCGGCGGCGATCGCCTCCGGGCCGACGCCGAGGCGCCCGAGAGTGCCCGGCCGGAAGCTCTCGACGACGAGGTCAGCGTCCGCGACGAGGCGCAGCAGGATGGCCCGCGCTGTCGCGTGGCGCAGGTCGAGCGTGACGCTGCGCTTGCCGGTGTTGAGATGCAGGAACATGCCGCTCGTCTCCGCATGCGGCACGTCGTGCGGGAACGGACCCATGCGGCGCGCGGGGTCGCCGCCGTCGGGGCGCTCGACTTTCACCACGTCGGCGCCGAAGTCGGCGTAGTACTTCGTGGCGAACGGGCCGGTGACGCCCTGGCTGAGGTCCAGCACGCGCAGGCCGGCCAGCGGTCCTTCGCTCATCTGGCCACCTCTACCGCCGCGCGCGCCCGCACGAGCGGCAACGCCGCGCTGGGGCGGAAGCGTAGCACCATCACGCGTGTTGTGCGGCGACAGCCGCTGCCCCCGGCTTCGGCGCGGCGCCCGCGGCCTGGCGGGGGTAGCCGATGCGCGCAGGCGCGATGTCGCCGAGCCCGATGCGCCCGAGGCTCAGGCGATCGCGCCGGCCGCGCGCAGCTCGGCGATCTCGGCCGCGTCGATGCCGCACTCGGCCAGCACCTCGTCGGTGTGGCGGCCAAGCGGCGGCGACGGGCGTGTGGTGCCACTCGGGTGGTTCGCGGTGCGGATGATCGGGCCCACCATGAGCGAAGGGCCGGTCGTCTCGTGCTCGATCTCGATCATGCCGCCGATCGCGGCGACCTGCGCGTCGTCAGCGAGTTCTTCCGGCAGGTTGACGCGCGAGACCGGCGCGCCCGCCGCCTCGAAGCGGCGCACCCACTCATCCGCCGGCGCGGTGAGTAGCGTCGCGCGGATGCGCGCGCGCACCGCGTCGATCGCCGCCTCGAGCGCCGGGTCGAGCGGGTCGAAGTCCGGGCGCGCGCTCGGGTCGTCGTCGATGCCGAGCACGCGGCGCATGGCGTCCTGGTTCGCGCGCGTGAGCGCACCGAGCACGATCGCGCCGTCCTGCACCCGATAACCGGAGTAGTAGAGGCGGAACGCCTTGCCGCTGCCGCCGCGCGTGGCGCCCGTGCGCGCCTCGACGATCTCGCGGTAGCCACCGCCGGCGGCACGCGCCGCGGCGACGGCATCCAGCAGGGGCCGCTGGAAGATGGCGTCGGCCACGGGCACGCGCGCGATGCGCTGGTTCTGCACGGACAGCGCGCTCATCAGGAGCGACGTCTGGATGAACTCGCCCTCGCCGCTCAGCGCGCGCCGGTAGAGCGCCGCGCAGATGCCCATCGCGCCGGCCAGCCCGCTCGCGTAGTCGGCGATCGCGGTCGAGGCGATCGGCTCCGGCGCACCGTCCTCGTCGAGCTTGCCCTCGTTCGCGATGAGCCCGCCGTAGCCCTGCGCCGCGAGGTCGGAGCCCGAGCGCTGCGCGCCGGGGCCGGTGGTGCCGTAGCCCGTGTTCTCCATGTACACGAGGTCCGGGCGATACGCGCGCAGCGTCGGGTAGTCCACGCGCAGCCGCTCGGCGACGCCCGGTCGGGCGTTCATCACGAACACGTCGAAGCGCGAGATGATGCGGTGCACCAGCGCCTGCGCGGCGGGGTGCTGCAGATTGACCACGATGCCGCGCTTGCCGCGGTTGAGGATCTGGAACGTCTTGGTCTCGCCCGGCACGAACGCGCCCAGCTGGCGGAAGCCCTCGCCGCCGGGCGGCTCGACCTTCACTACGTCGGCGCCGAGGTCCGCGAGATTGAGCCCGCAGTAGGGCGCCGCGACGATCTGCGAGACTTCGAACACCCGGACGCCCTCGAGCGGTCCGCCCATCCCGTGCTCCCTTCCGCTGCACGGCGGCATTCTAGCGCGGCCCCTAGGGGGAGTCCCGATACCTGCCCTTACAGGCACCACGGACACTCCCCGGGTGAGCACCCCCACCGCCGCCGAGCGCGTACAGGAGCCGGCCGCCGGCCGGGAGGCGCTATGCGGCTCGAGCGCCGCCACGGCGTACTCGTGGCCGCGGGGCTCGCCGCCTGCCTCGGCGCGGTGCAATGGGCCGGCGCCGGCGCGGCGCTGCTCGGGCGGCGCGGCACGTGGGACGCGATCGACTTCATGACGCTGTAGGCGGCGGCGGCGCTGGTGGCAGACGGCCGAGGCCGAGAGCTCTTCGACCCCGCCGCGCTGACCGCGATCGAGCAGTCGACCGGCGCACACTTCGAGACGACCTGGGCGTACCTGAACCCGCCGTTCTTCGCCGGCCTGCTCGCGCCGCTCAGCGCACTGCCCTTCGACACGGCGTTCGTCGTGTGGACGGCGCTGCAGCTCGCGCTGTTCGCGGGCTCGCTCACGTTGCTGTGGCGGCTCACCGGCGCGCTCGAGCAGCGTACGCGGCTCGCACTGCTGGGGGCGAGCGTGCTGTTCGTGCCGGCCGCGCACGCGCTGCACTTCGGCCAGTTCTCGATGATCCTGCTCGCCTCATGGACCGCCGCGACGCTGGTACTGCGCGCGCGCCGCGACGCGCTGCTGGGCCTCGAGCTCGCGCCGCTGCTGGTTAAGCCGGAGCTGCTCATCCCGGTCACGCTCGCGCTGCTGCTATCGGGCCGACGGCGCGCCATCGGCGTGCTCGACGTGTGCACGCTCGCGGGGGGTCGCGGGCTCGGTGGCGGTCGCCGGCGTCGCGAGCCTGTGGCGCTACCCCGCGTTCATCGTCGAGAACGCCGCGACGCGCGATCACGGGACGAACGTGGCGGCGATGTTCAGGTGGAACGGGCTCATGGGCGCGGCCACCGGCGAGCAGACGCCGGGGCTTGCCACGCTGCTCGCGCTGCCGTTCGCGGTGGCCGGCGTCGCGATCGCGGTGCGCGCCTGGCGGCGGCCGGCCCCGGACGAGGGCGCGCAGGCGCGGCACTGGGCGCTACCCACGGTCGCGCCCGTGCTCGCCGACCCGAACCTGTTCCTGCAGGACCTCGTGCTGCTGCTGCCCGCGGGCTGGTGGCTGATCGCGAGTGCGCGCGGCCGCGAACGGCAGCTCGCCCAGCACTTCGCATGCGCGCTGTGGATTGCGTGCGCGGCGGGCCTGCTCTGGAACGCGCTGCACGTGAACGTCGTTGCGCTGCTGCTCGTGGCTGCGCTCGCGTGGCTGGCGCGCGCGCCGAGCCACGCGTCCATCTCGCTCCACAACGCGCCGCCCGACGGCCCGCTCGCCCTGAGGGGCGCGCAGCCATGACCGAAACATGGGCCGGCTGACTGGGGCGGCGCGCCACCGCCGTCGCGGTCACCCTGGCCAACCTGCTGGCAGTGAGCAACTGGGCCGCGCTGCTGGTCGCCGTGTCGCAGCGGCGGTCGCCGCGCGTCGACTTCCCCGCGTTCTGGTCCGCCGCGCGACTGGTCGCCGAGGGGCGCGGCCGCGAGCTCTACAGCTCTAGGCAGTCGGCGAAATCGAGGCCCAGCTCGAGCCGGCCGTGCTGTACACGCAGGCGTACCTCAACCCGCCGTTCTATGCGGCGCTGCTCGCACCGCTCGGCAGGCTGCCGTACCGCGACGGGTACCTGGTGTGGGTGAATTCAACTGGTCAGTGCAACCCCATCCGGATGCAGGGAGGTGTTGCATGGCCAGGCCGGGCCGACCCGGGATGTCCGACGAACTGCGCCAGGTGCTGTGGCGGATGTGGGCATCTGGACAGT
>VGPB01000093.1 GCA_016875695.1 Chloroflexota bacterium
TCGGCGCGGGTGCCGCGCGCGCCACGCACGCGCTCGCGAGCAGCGCGCACGCTACGAGCGCCCCATGCGCGATCGAACGTCCGATGTTCACGCGCTCATGTTCGCCGCCGCGGCGCATGCGTGCTTCTGGAGCTCCGGCGACCTGCGCATAACCGTCGAGATGGCCCGGATCGGATGTCAATACGAGATGCGCCCGCCGCAGCTAGAGCTGCCCCTCGTGGCGAGCGAGCCCGTCACGGCGAGTGACCCAGTTATGGCAGCCGATTAGCGCGCGCCGTAGCGCCGACGGGAGACACGCCGCGCGACGCGCGCCAGCGGCCCGAGCGTCGCGGCGATGGGCCCCGTGCGGTGTGTGATGCGCTCGTACGTCGTCTCCCCGCGCACGAGCGCCACCGCCGCCCCCCACACGCGCCGCGAGCGCATCAGCGCGAACGCGAACGGCTCTGGGCACGCGTGGAACACCTCCATCAGGTCGCGCGAGGCCGCCAGCTCCGACCCGAGCTCGCGCGTGAGCGCGAGCTGGTAGCCCGCGAGGTCGCGCGTCGCGCCTGCGAGGTAGTCGTCGACGGCCGGAGCCACGGCGATACCGGACGCGATCGCCGCGTAGATGCCCTCGCCGGACAGCGGGTCGACGAGCGCGGCCGCGTCGCCGACGAGCGCCGCGCCGCCCGCCGCGACCGTCATGCCTGGCGCCTGCAGCGGCAGGTGATGGCCGCGCAGCGCGACGAGCGTTGCCGGGTCGAACCCGTGCGCGCGGCAGTACGCGTCGAGCGCCGGCCGCAGCCGCGCCCCCGCCGCGGCCTCCCATCCGCCGAGGCCGATGTTGATGTGGTCCGCCTTCGGGAACAGCCACGCGTAGCCGCCCGGCAGGTACGCGAGCGAGAGCACGACGCGCCCACGCAGCCACGCCGGCACGCCGTCCGGGCATGGCAGCAGCCCCTCGAGCGCGATCGCGCGCTCGCTGGGGTGCGCGAAGCTGAGCTGCGTCGTGACCACGCCGTTCGCGCCGTCCGCGCCGACGACCGTGCGTGCGCGCAGCACCTCGCCGCCTGCGCCGCTCGGGCCGCCGCCCTTCGCGGCGCGGGCTGCGCGCGGCGCGAGGCGCAGCTCGTACGTGCCGTCGCGCTGCTGCACGACCGAGCGTACGTGCTGTCCGTCGCGGAACTCGGCGCCGGCCGCCTGCGCCTGCTCCACGAGGTACGCGTCGAGCTGCGCGCGCTGCGTCAGGTACGTCAGCGGCACCCCCGTCTCGCGCACCACCCGCCGCCCCGCGCGATCCTCGAGCACCGCCCCCGTCACTACCTGCTCCACCACCGGCGCGAGGTCGAACGGCAGCAGCGACGCGCAGCGCACCGTCACCCCGCCGCCGCACGGCTTGTCGCGCGGGAACCGCGCGCGGTCGAGCAGCACCACCCCGCGCCCCCGCGCCGCGATCTCGCGCGCAGCCGTGGCGCCCGCCGGCCCCGCCCCGACGACGACCGTGTCGATGGTCATGATTGGACAATAAGCGAGCGTAGTGATTCGGGGTATACCCGCCACCTATGAGGATAGATTCGCTCGCGAGGAGCGCATCGCTCCGCTTCGGGACGATTCGTGCAGACGTAAGGCCAGCTGAGAGGCTGTACCTGTCCGGGGCGGCTCTGCAAGCTGGATTCGACGGACCCTTTCAGTTCGGCCCCCTTCTGCACTACGCCTGGCGCGGCGACGTCGACGCGATGCTCAGGACGGGCCTGCTCGGAGTTCGCGGGCGTGGTGTTCGGTTCACTGGAACGGCATACGCTGCCTGCGTGTTGCCGTACAACCTCGGGCTCGAGAACCCACGAGATATCGTCGTCGTCGATCCCGCTGGCATTCCCAGCCTATGGGGCCCGGGCACTGTTGCTCCTTCGCAGCGATTTAGCGAGCACTGGCGCGGCGGGGCGGCCGAGTTCTACGTGCCGCACCCACTCCCGCTCGGTCTGGTGCTTGACATCTACGTCGTAGAAGCGTGTGGGGATCTCCATCGTCATGATTGACGAAGAGGACGCGGAACTCCTCGCGCGTGCGATCGAGGGGCCGCCAAGAGGGCGGATCTTCCTAGTCGGCATGTGACCGATTGGGATGGTGGCCAGTGGAAATGGATCTGGTCCGAGGAATTGAACGCCCGTGTCGGCGAGCTGCTAGTCCACTTCACGCCAGAATAGAACAACGGCGTTAACAGCGCCGAAGCCGCAGGTGAGATGGGCGTAGCGGCCAGAGTCTGGAACGCGCGCGCGCCTGCCAAGCGCGCCTGGGCTCACTCGTACTGGTCTCGGCGGGTGACACCTCCGTCCTCGTTCCATCGATTCCTGGCTCTGCAAGACCCACTCGGCGAAAGCCTCACCGCTGCAATGCACAACGGGTGATCGGATCTACAGCGACATCTGCGCGAGCCGAGTGACTCAACCGAACGACCAAGCGCAACTGAGGTCGTTCGTAAGTTCCGGCAGCAGTTCAGGCGGAAGCGTACTGGGTAGTCTCTCGCGCCTACGCCAGCAACAGCGCAAGCGCAGCGAACATCGCCAGCTGCACCGCCACCGCGGCGCCCAGCAACACGTACCCGGCCATGCGGTCCCACGCGTGCAGCACGATGCTCAGGCCGAGGTTCGCGAGCAGCAGCAGCGTTGCCGTGCGCGGGAGCTCGACGAGGGCCTCGCGGCCGATCACCGGCACCAGTGTGTCCTGGCGGCTCGGCGGGAATTGGATGGCGAGTGCGGCCGGCAGCCCGTCGTAGCGCAGCGCGAGCTGTGTCCACACTGCCACCACCCCCACGATCGCCGCGCCGGCGAGCCACAGCGCGCGGCGGTCCGCCCAGAACGACTGCAGCACCGCCGTCGAACGCTCGACGTGGTGCGAGACTGCGGCTGTCGCGCCGAGGTCCTGGCGCAGCTGCACCTCGCGCGCGAACTCCGCGGCGTCCTCGACCGTGATCGCGTAGGCGCGCCGGTCGGTCACGACGTATAGCACCTGCTCGGGAGTCTGGTGCGTCGAATAGAACAGCACGTCGCCGACGCGCGGCACCTGCGCGGTGCCCACGTGGTGGCCCCACCAGCTTACGCCGTGCACCCGCGGCACGCCGACCGAGATGCCTGGCACCAGCCGCTCGATGGCGCCGAGCGGGACGATCTGGCGCACCGGCCCCCACTGGATCACGAGCCCGTTGCGATCGAGCGCGTACGACAGCGTGGCGAGCGCGTACGTCCAGTACGCGAAGAGCGCGGCCAGCGCGCCCGCGGCGGCGGCGCCGCCGTACCCCAGCAGCCCGCCCCAGCCCGCCCTCGCCGTCACGCCGGCGTTGAGCAGTAGCAGCGCGATGCCCGCCGCCCACAGCGTGAGCAGCGTGCCCACCAGCAGCCCGAGCGCGCGCGAAGGCTGGTAGAACACGTCGAGGTACCCCGTCGGGCGGGGGAGGCGCCCAGCGTCGCTCAGTCTACGTCAGCGCGTGGCTAGCGACTCCGCGCTGCAGCCGTACGGCGCGGCGAACGTCGATTACGTGACGCCGTTGCGCGCTGTCCGCGCGCGGCGTGTCGCGCGCGTGAGTGATCACGCGCGGACGGCGGCCTGCGCGTACACGGGCGTCAGCCACTCGCGGTGGCCGGAGCGCCCGGTGATCGTCTCGAAGTAGTGGCGCTGGATCGCTGCCGTGATCGGGCCGATCGCGCCGTCGCCCACCGGCACGCGGTCAACGGAGGTCACCGGCGTCACGTGCGCGGCGGTGCCCGTCATGAACAGCTCGTCGGCGATGTACAGCTCCGTGCGGTCGATCGAGCGCTGCTGCACGGGGTAGCCCAGCTCCGCCGCGAGTTGGCACACCGTCTCCAGCGTGATGCCTTCGAGGATGTTGTCCTGCGGCGGCGGCGTGATCAGCGCGCCGCGGCGCACCATCACGATGTTCTCGCCGGAGCCTTCCGACACGTGGCCGTCCGCGTTCAGCAGGATCGCCTCGTTGAAGCCGGACTGCTCGGCCTCGGTCTTGGCGAGCGAGTTGTTGACATAGAGCCCGGACACCTTCGCGCGCGCCGGGATCATGTTGTCGTCCACGCGCCGCCACGACGAGACCATGCAGCTGATTCCCGCAGCAGAGTCGAGGTACGCGCCGAGCGGGATGAGGTAGAACAGCACGTCGTCGCTGACGTTATGGAGCCGCGGCCCGATCACGCTCTGGGCCTTGTATGCCATTGGCCGCACGTACACGTCCTCACGGTAGCCGTTGCGCTGCGCCAGTTCCGTGACCACCCGCACGAGCTCCGCATCCGACTGGGCGATGGCGATGCGCAGGATCTTCGCGTTCTGGCGTAGCCGCGCGATGTGATCGGCAAGGCGGAAGATGTACAGCTCCCCCTGCTCGGCGTTCCAGTTGCCGCGCACGCCCTCGAACACCGCCGTGCCGTAGTTGAAGGCGTGCGTGGTGACCGGCACCACCGCCTCCTCGAGTGGCACGTACTGGCCGCGAAAGAACGCCGTCGGGGTGGGCATGCTCGGCTCCGTCCTGGTCCGGCGAGTGGTGGCCGATGATCGCACGCCCCCGGCGGACGCGGCAACACGCGTGAACCCGGACCCCGCCGAGGTCGGCTCGTCCCGGGCGGCCACCGCCGCACCCAACCGCTTACGAGGCGTGCATGCGCAGGTACTCGGCCAGCGCGTCGTGCGCGAACTCGTAGGCGAGGTCGGCGGCGGTCTTGCCGTCGTCGCTCTCCAGGTCGCCGCGCGCCCCGTTCAGCACTAGCAGCGAGGCGAGCGCGAAGTCGCCGCGCTGCGCCGCGATGTGCAGCGGCGTCAGGCCGCCGTCCTGCGGCTCGTCGATCGGCAGGCCGTGCTCCAGCAGCAGCGCGGCCATGGTGCGGTGCCCGCCCCACGTCGCGAGGTGCAGGGCGTTGCGCTCGTGCTCGCCCTGCGTCACGGCGCGCGCGTTCGCGCCCCACTGCAGCAGGCCGTTCGCGATCGAGCCCTGGCCGAAGTGGGCCGCGAGCAGCAACGAGGTGAGTCCGTCCGGCGTGCGCGCCTCCATCTGCGTCTTGTCGCGCCGCAGCTGCGCCTGCACCGCCACGTCGTCGCCGAGCGCGACCGCCTCGAAGAGCGTGAGCGGCGGGTTCGTCTCGAGCAGCGCGGCGAGCGCCTCGTGACGCCCGCGGGCCAGCGCCAGCAGCACCGGCGAGTCGTCGCCCTCGGCCGCGGCGAGCGCGGGATCGGCGGCGAGCAGCTCCTCCAGCTCCTCGAGCTGGTCGGCCAGGATGACGCGGCGCAGTTCCTCGCGCGCGCTCACGGCGCGCGGCGCGGCGCCGCGGCGGGCGCGCGAGGTGCGTGCGGCGGCGGCGGTGTCACCGCCGCACGATACAGCGGTGCGCCCGCTAGGCGGCGCGCCGCTCCGTCGTCAGCAGGTCGCAGTGCCAGTCGACTCGCTCGACGAAGCCCTGCGGGCCGCCGAAGGTGGCGAGCACCTCGGCGTCCTCCGAGAGCGGGTCGAAGCTTGGCTCGCCGGGGCAGAGCAGGCCGTCGCCGATGCCGAGGCTCCACGCGATGCGCCGCGCATTGACGGTGAGCCAGCCGAGCGCGCCGGCGTCGCCGCCGTGGTGGTCGGCGATCGCCTCGCTCACCTCGTCTGGGATCTGCCACGCGCGCGCCACGGCGAGTCCGGCCTCCATGTGGTCTAGGCCCAGCACGCGTGTCTCGGCCCAGGTGGGGCTCAGGCCTTCGTGCACCAGGCGTACCACCTCGGCGTAGCGCGCTGGCATCTGGTGCGCCATCGCCAGGCGCCCCAGGTCGTACAGCAGCCCGTCGGTCAAGGCCGCCGAGCCGGATACGCCGCCCCATGCGGTCGCGCCGGCCAGCAGCGCACACGTCACGACGTGCTGCCAGAGCTCGCGCGCGTCGAGGCCCGCCTGTTGGAGCCCGGTGAAGGTCGAGCCCATGACGGCGGAGGAGACGATGCGCCGCGTCTGGTCTGAGCCGATGCGTACTAGCGCCTGCTTCACCGTGGTGATCGGCGAGACCGGCGTCGAGGCGGCGGAGTTCGCGGCCCGCAGCATGGCGGTGGTCAGCGCGGGGTCGGTCTCGACCAGCCGGCCGACCTCGCCGAAATCCACGTCGCGGGTCGCAAGCAGCGAGCGGACACGGGCCTGCGCCCCGGGCAGTGTTGGCAGTTCGAAGCGCATGCGTCCTCCGCGGCAGTGACTACGCGCTCTCATCATCGGCCGCCGCCCCCGGCTCCCGTAGCTGCCCCGGCGGTCGCTGGCGCCCGGGCGGCGGCTGGTCCAGAGCGGCGGCCGCGGCTAGCCTCCCCGGGTGGGCGACTATCTCCGTGCGGTGCTGCTCGGCCTGCTGCAGGCGCTGAGCGAGTTCCTGCCGATTTCGTCGTCCGGCCACCTGCTGCTCGCTGGCACCGCGCTCGGTGACGACGCCCAGTCGCTCACCTTTGACGTAGGGCTGCACACCGGCACGACGGCGGCCGTGCTTGTCTACTTCTGGCATGACTGGCGCACGATCGTTGCGGCCGTCGTGCGCGACGGCACGCGCCACGGGGCGCGCGTGCGGCGCTGGGGTCCCGCCGGGCGCCTCGGCGCATGGATCGCGCTCGGCACGCTGCCCGCCGTCGGTGCCGGCTTGCTCGCCGGCGAGACGATTGAGGCCGAGCTCAGGCAGGCGTGGCTCGTCGCGGTGCTGCTCATCGGCTTCGCGCTCCCGCTCGCCGCAAGCGAGCGCGCCCCGGTGCGGCGCAGCGGCCTCGAGCAGCTGAGCGCGTGGCAGGCGCTCGCCATCGGCGGGGCCCAGGCGGTGGCGCTGCTGCCCGGCGTCTCACGCTTGGGCATCACTATCAGTGCCGCGCGCGGCCTCGGCTTCGACCACGCCACGGCGGCGCGCTTCTCGTTCCTGCTCTCGGCGCCGGCCATCGTCGTCGCCGCGACGCTGGCGTTCGCCGAGGTGCTGCTGGGCGACGAGGTCGTCGCGTGGGGACCGCTGCTGCTCGGCGCGCTGGTGTCGGGCGTGGCGGGCGGCGCGGTGATCCACTGGCTGCTGCGCTACGTGCGCACCGGCATGATGTGGCCCTTCGTCTGGTATAGGATCGCGCTCGGGCTCGCCGTCCTAAGCATCGCGGCCGTGCGCGCGGCGTAACCGCGCGCCGGCCGCGACGACGCGACGTAACGCGGGCGCAATCGAGCCGCGGACGGGAACGGGGCGCGGTGACCGGCTCGTCTCCCACCGTCGCCGGGCCGCTCGTGGGGCGCCGCGCGCTCGTGATCGGCGTCGAGACGCCGGCCGGGAGCGCAATCGCCCGTGCGCTCGCCGGCGCGGGCGCAGCGCTCGCGCTCGCGACCATGCGAGCCGACGAGAGTGTCGTCGGGGCGCGGCGGCTGCAGCGCTCGGTGCAGGCAGCGGGGGGGCACGCCGCCACGTACGCCTTCGACGTCACGCTTGGACAGAACCTGAAGGTCTCGACGCGGCAGGCGGCGAAGGAGCTTGGCGGGCTGGATCTGCTCGTGAGCGCCTCCGCGGGCTTCGCGCCAGCGCCGCTCGCGCGCACCGGCGACGGCGAGCTTGCGCAGCTGTTACAGCTCAACTGCTACGCCCACCTCTACGCGCTGCGCGCGGCCGCCGACGAGTTCCGCCGCCTCGACGCCGCCGCGGCGCCGGGGCGGGCG
>VGPB01000094.1 GCA_016875695.1 Chloroflexota bacterium
CCGCTCCCGCGCCGCGCTCGCCTCGGCCAGCTCGTCGAGCACCGCGCGCAGCGCCGCGGCCAGCGCCGGCTGCGCGGGCTCGCCCCTCACCTCAGCCCTGCCTTCACAGCTCGTCCACGGGGCCGGGCAGCTCCCCCTCGCGCGCCGCGTCGATCAGCTCGCGCGTCTCCGGCGGCAAATCCAGCCCGTACTGCTCGAAGCGCTGCTCCACCCAGCGCCCGATCTGCCGCGGGTCGCGATAGCCATCCGCGGGCCGCCCGTCGCGCCCGGCGTGCCCGTACTCGTCCATCACGTCCTGGTCAGTGCGCAGCCGCGCGACGGCCGACATCATGCGCGAGAGCCGCGTCGAGCCGCATGCCTGGCACACGGCGGCCACCTCAGCGCGGGCGGAGCGCACGAAGACCGTCGTCAGCTCGCGGCAGTCAGAGCAGCGGTACTCGTAGATCGGCATCGCTGGAGCGCCCCGGGCGCGCCTAGTACGCGTGCCCACGGGCGGCGTCCCGCGCGTCGCCGGACGCGGGGCTGCGCTCAGGCCGGCTCAGCTCCCGCAGCCGCTCGCCTGCCTTCGCGCGGAAGCCGTGATCGGCGTCGATGTGCTCCCACTTCACGTCACCAGCCTCGGCGCGCTCCGCGAGCTCGCCGTAGTTCGTACCCAGCTCCTCGTCCCACTGCGCGCCCTCGCGGCGCGCCCAGCGGGCGAACTCCGGCACGTTGTTGTGCTGCAGCCGCGCCGCCACCGCCGTCTGGTCGATTTCCTCGATGCGCTGGCGCGCCGTGCGCCCGCGCACGAACGCCGACATCACCCGCGTCAGCCGCGCGTCACCGCACTGCGGGCACTGCGGGCGCGCGTCCGGATCCACCCGACGCAGCAGCACGTCCACGCGCTTCCCGCACCCCGCGCAGTCGTACTGGTAGATCGGCATACGCCGAAGTGTAGCGAGCCCCCCGGCCCCTCGCCAGCGAGCGCGGCGCCTCGCGCCTCGCTACGCGAGCTCGTCGACCACGCCCACGACGTGCTCGATGGCGCAGATCGCACCATCCGCGCCCAGGTCGATCGCCACGAGATCGATGCGCATGTCGGGCGGCAGCTCCGGGTGCTCGGTGCCGTACGCGGAGGCGAGCGCCGCGAGCCGCCGCTGCTTCGCCGTCGACAGCGCCTCGCGCGCCGCCCCGAACCGCGATGGGCGGCGCAGCTTCACCTCGACCAGCACGAGCGTGCCGCCGTCTATCGTCACGAGGTCGATCTCGCCCGCCCGCGTGCGCACGTTGCGCGCGAGCATGCGGTGGCCATGGCGCTCGAAGTAGTCCGCGGCCAGCCGCTCCCCCGGCGCGCTCAGCCGCTGGCGCGGAGCCGTCACGCGGCGGGCGGCCGCGCGCGGCGCGCCGCCTCCCGCACCGGCACCCACGTCTGGCGGTGCGCCGTGGAGGGGCCCAGCCGCCACAGCGCGTCGCGATGCTCCGGCGTCGCGTAGCCCTTGTGCGTCGCGAAGCCGTAGCCCGGCAGCGCCGCGTCGAGCCGGCACATCAGCTCGTCGCGCGCCACCTTCGCCACGATGCTCGCCGCCGCGACCGACACACACAACGCGTCGCCGCCGATGACCGCGCGCTGCGGCGTGCCGCCGGCCACCACCTCCCGCCCGTCGACGATCAGCGCGTCCGGCGGCGCCTGCAGCGCGCGCACCGCACGCCACATCGCCAGCCGCGTCGCCGCCACGATCCCCAGCTGGTCCACCACGTGGCACGACGCCGCGCCCAGCCCCCAGTCCGCGTGCGCGCGGATCGCTGCGGCCAGCTCGATGCGCTCCTCTGGCGTGAGCTGCTTCGAGTCACGCAGCCGACCGATCCAGCGCGCCCGCGAGCTCGGCAACACCACCGCCCCGGCCAACACCGGCCCAGCGAGCGGGCCCCGCCCCACCTCGTCGACGCCCGCCACTCGCAGGTGCCCCGCGCGCTCCAGCGCACGCTCCACCCGCCACCCGGGGACCAGCGCCGTCATGCGCCGCATCCTAGGCCCCCCGAAAGCGAGCAGGCAACTGAGCAATTGCGCCGTCCGCGTTCGTTCCCGCACACATCGTGCACACCGAATGCAGCGACTTCCCGGGGGCGCTCGCGCCGCGGAATGGGCTACACTGGTCGCACCGAACGCGCGTGCGAGGGGGTGTCGCACGACTTGCCCCCCGACGGGAGTCGCCGCTTCATGAGCTCACGCTCGATTCGCAACTCGTTCGTCTACCTGCTCATCCTCGCCGCCATCGCGCTCGTCGTCGTCATGTTCTTCCGCCCCGCCTCGAGCTCCCGCGATGTCTCAATCTCCGAGGTCATCCAACAGTCCAAGGACGGCAACGTCGAGCGCATCACCGTCACCGGCGACAGCCTGCTCGTGAAGCTGCGCGGCGAACAGGAAGAGGTCCGCTCGCGCAAGGAGACCTCCGCCTCCGTCACCGAGCTGCTCCGCGATAACGACATCTCCGTCGGCGTCGGCAAGGGCGCCGTCGAGGTCGTCGTCAAGGGCCCGAGCCAGTTCGGCAACATCTTCGGGCTGCTCTTCAACTTCCTTCCGCTGATCATCTTTGGCGCCATCCTCGTCTTCATGATGCGCCAGGCGCAGGGCACGAATTCGCAGGCCATGTCCTTCGGCCGCTCGCGCGCGCGCATTTTCACCGGCCAGAAGCCCACCGTCACGTTCCTCGACGTCGCCGGCCAGGACGAGGCCAAGCAGGAGCTCGCCGAGGTCGTCGAGTTCCTCAAGTACCCGGAGAAATTCGCCGCGCTCGGCGCGCGCATCCCGCACGGCGTGCTGCTCATCGGACCGCCCGGCACCGGCAAGACCATGCTCGCCCGCGCCGTCTCCGGCGAGGCGGGCGTGCCGTTCTTCTCCATCTCCGGCTCCGAGTTCGTCGAGATGTTCGTCGGCGTCGGCGCCAGCCGCGTGCGCGACCTCTTCGACCAGGCCAAGCGCTCAGCCCCCGCGATCGTGTTCGTCGACGAGATCGACGCCGTCGGGCGCCAGCGCGGCGCCGGCCTCGGCGGCTCGCACGACGAGCGCGAGCAAACGCTCAACCAGATCCTCGTGGAGATGGACGGCTTCGACTCCAACTCGAACGTGATCGTGATCGCCGCCACCAACCGCCCCGACATCCTCGACCCCGCCCTGCTACGCCCCGGCCGCTTCGACCGCCAGGTCACGCTCGACCTGCCCGACGTGAAGGGCCGCCGCGCCGTCCTCGACGTGCACGTCAAGGGCAAGCCGCTCGAGTCCGAGGTGAAGCTCGAGACCGTCGCCAAGCAGACGCCCGGCTTCTCCGGCGCTGACCTCGCGAACCTCGTCAACGAATCCGCGATCCTCGCCGCGCGCCGCAACAAGAAGCGCATTTCCATGGACGAGCTCAACGAGGCCGTCGACCGCGTGATCGCCGGCCCCGAGCGCAAGTCGCGCGTGATCACCCCTATCGAGAAGAAGATCATCGCCTTTCACGAGTCCGGGCACGCCGTCGTCGGGCACTTCCAGCCCAAGGCCGACCCGGTGTTCAAGGTGACGATCGTCTCGCGCGGCATGGCCGGCGGCTTCACCCGCTCGCTGCCCTCGGACGACCGCCGCCTACAGGACCGCTCATATTACGAGGCGATAATGGCGCAGGCGCTCGGCGGCCACGTCGCCGAAGAGCTCATCTTCGGCGAGCCGACCACCGGCGCGCACAACGACATCGGCAAGGTCACCCACATCGCGCGCGAAATGGTCACCCAGTGGGGCATGAGCGAGCGCCTCGGCCCGCGCACCTTCGGCCGCCGCGAGTCCATGGTCTTCCTCGGCCGCGACATCGCCGAGCAGCGCGACTACAGCGAGCGCACCGCCGAGGAGATCGACGAGGAGGTCCGCCGCATCATCGACGAGGCGCACAAGCGCTGCCGCACCGTCATGCGCGCCCACCTCGACAAGGTGCACGAGCTCGCCAACGCGCTCATGGAGTTCGAGACCATCGAGGGCGACACGCTCCAGCGCATCCTCGGCCCCGCCGAGGGCCGCACGCTGCCAGAAGAGCCCGCGGACGTCTCGTCCGCACCCCCGCCCCCCGCCCCGGCCAAGCCCGGCGGCGAGGAGGAAGAGCGCCCGCAGGGCCGGCCCGGCCTCGCCTGGGGCCAGTCCAACGCCGCCCCACCCGCAGAGTAGCACCCACTCGCAGCAACCCCCGAACGGGGCCCTCATAGGGCCCCGTTCGGCATGACCTGTCACCCTCACCCCCGGCCCCTTGCCCCGCTCGCGGGGAAAGGGGTCGGGGGTGAGGGGCCCTCTCGCATGCGGCCAGCGACGCGGCGAGCGAGGTGAGCGCGGCTCAGTCCTCTGCGCCACCCGCGCGCGCGCCCACGGCCACCGGCGGCGGCGGCGCGCCCGCGGCAGCGGCCGCGTTCGGGCGCGCACGCCGCCGCGACCGCTCCACCTCGCGCCGCACGAACAAGAACCACGCCACCGCCCCCACGAACAGCCCGATGCGCAGCGCGGGGTGCTGCTCCAGCGAGCCGTCCGGCGTCAGCACCGCGCGCCCCAGGACCACGCCCGCACCCATCCACACCGCGTTCGCGATGATCGCGCCCGTGTAGTCCAGCGGCAGCCACACGCGCAGCGGCAACCCCACCGCCCCCGCGCCGAACGGCCCAACCGCCCGCGTCACGCTATTCAAGTGGTAGAAGGGGATCAGCCAGCGCAGCCGCCCGCGCTCCAGCGCGTCGCGCACGATCGTCTCGCCGTAGCGCATCGCCGGCCCCACCCGCGTGCTCGCGAGGCGCGACGCCCCGAGACGCCCCGCCGCATACGACACGCTGTCGCCCAGCATCGTGCCCACCACCGCCACGCCCAGCATCAGCGGGATCAACTGCCCCTCCTCCGCCGCGTACGCCCCGGCGAGGAAGATCAGCACCACGCCCGGGACCACCACGCCGAGCCCGATTGTCGCCTCGAGCAGCGCCGCCACGAACACGATCGGCGTACCGTACTGGCGGAAGAGGTCGGAAAGCAGCACGAAGACGCGGTCGGCCAGCCAGTTGACCGCGTAGTACGGCGCCATCACCACGTCGACGAGGTCCAAGCGTCCTCCCGCAAGCCGCGTTGACCCGTATCGGACTGGTTCCTACACTACTATGGTCCGTTACCCGAGGAGGCTCATGTACGCCATCGTCCGCAGCGGCGGCAAGCAGTATCGCGTCCGCGAAGGCGACGAGATCGTCGTCGACCGCCTCGCTGGTGAGCCCGGCTCCGCCGTCGCCCTCGACGTGCTCCTGCTCGACCACGACGGCACGGTCAGCGTGGGCACGCCCACCGTCGCCAGCGCCAGCGTCGATGCGCAAGTCGCCGAGCACGTGCGCGCAAAGAAGGTGATCGCCTTCAAGTACAAGAACAAGACGCGTCGCCGCCAGCAACGCGGCCACCGCCAGCCGCAGACGCGCATCACCATCACGAGTATCAGAGGCGGCTAGCGCCGGCCCGCTCCCTACCACGCACAAGGAAGGCACGCGCGATGGCACACAAGAAGTCCGGCGGCTCATCGAAGAACGGCCGCGACTCCAACGCGCAGCGTCTGGGCGTCAAGCGCTTCGACGGCCAGCTGGTCACCGCCGGCTCGATCATCGTGCGCCAGCGTGGCACCCGCATCCATGCCGGCGAGAACGTCGGCGTCGGTCGCGACCACACGCTCTGGGCACAGATCGAGGGCACGGTGAAGTTCGCGCCTTACGCCAAGGGGCGCCGCAAGCAAGTCTCGATCTTCCCGATCGGCCTTCCGGCCGAGCCCGTCGCCGGCGTCCCCGCCGAGATCGCGTAGCCGGAGCACGTGCGCCATGAAAGCCGACATCCATCCCGCGAACGTCCCGTGTGTGATCACGTGCTCGTCGTGCGGCAAGCGCTGGGACACCACCTCCGTCAGGCCCGAGATGCGCGTCGACGTGTGCAGCGCGTGCCACCCGTTCTTCACGGGCGAGCAGCGCATCGTCGACACGGCCGGTCGCGTCGAGCGCTTCCGCCGCCGCTACGCCCGGCGCGAGCAGTAGCCGCCGGCGCACGGCGCGACGCGCCCGCGTCCGCCCGTCTCGACGCATGCCCGTAGCGCGCCCCACTTACGGCGGCCAAGCCGTCATCGAGGGCGTGATGATCCGCGGCCCCCGCGCGATGGCGATCGCCGTGCGCCAGCCCGACGGCGCCATCGTGCTGCGCTCGGAGCCGCTCGGCGGCATCTACAGCGCTGCGATGCGCCGCGTCCCGTTGCTACGCGGCGTGTCAGTGCTCTGGGAGACGCTCGCGCTCGGCATGCGCGCGCTCGCGTGGTCGGCCGCCGTCGCCGGCGGCGCCCCCGCCGATGCCGCCGCGGCACGCACGCTCGGCCTCGTGACCTGGCTCACAATGGCCGCGTCGATGACCTTCGGCGTGGTGCTCTTCTTCCTGCTGCCCGTGCTCGGCACCGCGTGGCTCGAGGCGTTCCTGCCCGGCCTCGCCGTCGTCGCGCTCGAGGGCGTGATCCGCATCGCGCTGCTCATCGGCTACGTGTGGGCGATCGGCCGCTCGCCCGAGATCGCGCGCGTGTTCCAGTACCACGGAGCCGAGCACATGACCATCCACGCCTTCGAGCATGGCCAGGCGCCCACGGTTCCCGCGGTGCGCCGCTTCGCGAAGGAGCACCCGCGCTGCGGCACCTCGTTCCTGCTCACCGTCGGCGTAGTGGCCGTGCTCGTCTTCGCGCTACTCGGCTCGCCGCCGCTGTGGTGGCGGCTGGCTTCGCGCGTGCTGCTCATCCCGCTGATCGCCGCCATCGCCTACGAGGCCATCCGCTTCGCCGGCTTCCACCAGCGCTGGCCGGTGGTGCGCTGGCTCTTCGCCGGCAACCTAGCGCTTCAGAAGCTCACCACCCGCACCCCCGACGACGAGCAGATCCAGGTCGCGATCGCCGCGCTCGACCGCGCGATCGTCGAGGAGCAGGCCGCCTCGCCCAGCGCCGCCTGAGCCTGCTCCGTGCCTGCCCGCGCGCGTGTTATGCTGACATTGTTGACCGCGTCAGTCGTGAATCGAGCGCGCGTGGCACAGCAACCCTCCCCGCAGCCGGCCTATCGCGTCGACCGCAGCGTGCTGCGCACGCAGCAGGCGTGCATCTGCGCGAGCGTCCTGCTCGGCTTCGTGCTGGGCACCGAGCTGGGGCGCTGGTTCGTGCTGGCCACGGGCTTCGTGCTGTCGCTCGGCGTCCTGCACCCGGCGCTCGCTCTCTACAAGCAGCTCTACTGGCGCGCGCTGCGCCCCGCCGGCCTGCTCAAGCCCGACGTGCACGTCGAGGACCCGATGCCACACCTCTTCGCGCAGGGCATGGGCGGCGCCGTGTCGCTACTCGCCGCGCTCGCACTGTTCCTCGACGCCACCGTGCTCGGCTGGGCGCTCGCGTGGCTGGTATTCGCGCTCGCGCTCGTGAACCTGCTCGTGCAGTTCTGCACCGGCTGCTTCATCTACTACCAACTGGACCGCGTCGGGCTGCTGCCACGCGCCATCGCCTCGACGCGCGGCCGGGCCGCCTGATGCTGGAGCGAGCCCTCATCGCGCTCGCCATCGTCGCCGCGCTGCTCGCCGCGCTCTGGCTAGGCCGCCGCCTGCTCGCCGCCGCCG
>VGPB01000095.1 GCA_016875695.1 Chloroflexota bacterium
GCCGCCCGTCGGCCGCCGCGCCCGCCCCCGCCGCGCCATCCGGGCCGCCGGGAGCGGCCGTATATACTCGTGAGCAGGACTAGCGATTCGCCGAAGCAGGAGCCGCGACATGCCGCTGTACGAGTACTACTGCGCCGAGTGCAATGGCATCTTCGAGTTGCTGCGCCCCGTCCGCCAGTCGAGCGACCCGCAGCCCTGCCCGCAGTGCGACTCCGACTCGCGCCGCCTCATGCCGACCGACTTCAACGCCTTTGTCGTGCGTGATGGCATGCCGCGCCGCATCCCCGACGACGGCACGTACTGGGGCCTCGAGGGCCGCCTGAAGAACCCGCTCACGACGAACGACCCGAAGCCCGAGGACATCATCGGCTTCAAGGCCAAGCGCCCCGACTCCACGATCCTCAGCGACGAGGAGCGCGCGACCCCGAAGCCGGAGGTCGTGGTGCGGCGTCGGGAGAAGAAGCGCGCGAAGGCTGCCACGGGCGACGCGTAGCGCTTTCAGCCGATCACTAGCTCGGCACCAGCTCCCCACTGGTCGTGGAAGGCGCCCAGCCAAGTGTCAATGTCCAGCGCGCGCTCGCGGGCGGGTACGAACCAGAACATCCGCTCAATCGGCTGGGAGACCCGCAACACACGGGGAGCGCCCGCCTCTCTATGGTGCTTCGTGACGCGCTCTGTGAGTTCCGCGACCTGCCGCGCTCTCTTCATGTGCCAGCCTGACTGCCAGGTAACGACGGTCTGTCCGCGCGCGACATAGTCAGCGATTTCGGATGCAGATGCGTGGCTGGGCGTGACGCTCGAGCGCGCGATCCCGATGTCAGGATCCATGAAGATGATGCCGCAGCTTTCCGTGCGCGCCATCGCGCGCGCGTGCCACGCATGTCGCAATGATCCTCGCGGTGTTTGGTCGTCGTAATACACAGTGTTGGATGGAAGAATGCGGCTTGAGCTGACAGCGCCGATGTTTCGCATGTCGGCATACACGAGTTCGCGGAGCGCGCTGTAGAGCTCTCGATGGCGTGGGTGCATCTCGGCGTTCCCCCGGCGCGAGAACAAGTAGCCGACAGTATCCCCCTGCCACGTGACATCGTCTGGCGTCAGATACCAGATGATCCCAATGTCGAGGTTCCCGTCTGCGTGGTGACCAGCGAACGCAACAATGCGAACTTCACGAAGTCGCCGACATTTCCGACGTACTGGTTCTTCAACACCACTGGCTCAGCTGCGCCGCGCCAGCACGTAGTCCACCAGCCCATCCAGCGTCGCGCGCGGCTCGCCCGCGGGCAGCGCGTCGAGGGCGGCGCGCGCCTCGTCTGCGAAGCGGCGCGCGGTCGCCATGGACTGCTCGAGCAGGTCCGAGGCGCGGATGTCCGCGACGGCGCGCTGCAGGTTCGCGCGGCGGCGCGTGCCCGCGAACGCGCGCCGCACCGGGTTGTCGTCCGGCGCGCTCTCCATGTACAGCAGCGCCGGCAGCGTCAGCGTCCCCGCCAGCAGGTCCGAGCCCGCCGGCTTGCCCAGCTCCTCAGCAGTGGCCGCGAAATCCAGCACGTCGTCCACGATCTGGAACGCTATGCCGATCTGGGCGCCGAAGCGACGCAGCGCGCGCACCTCGCGCTCCGGCGCGCCCGTTACCAGCGCGCCGTTCTCCGCCGCCGTCGCGAATAGCGACGCCGTCTTGCCGTGGATGCGATCCAGGTAGCGCTGCACGTCGCGTGAGTACTCGAACGCCGCGATGTCCTGCGCGAGCTCGCCCTGCGCCATCACACGCAGCGTGTCGGTGAAGTTGCGGATCACCTGCACGTGCCCGGTGCGCGTGACGAACTCTGCCGCGTGCGCGAACAGGTAGTCGCCCAGCATCACGCTCGACGCGTTGTTGAATAGCGCCGCCGCCGTCGGCCGCCCGCGCCGCTTCGGCGCCGCGTCGATTACGTCGTCGTGCACCAGCGTCGCCGTGTGCAGCAGCTCTACGCTCGCCGCCAGCGGCACCAGGAGCTCCAGGTCGTAGCGGCCGAGGCGACCTGCGAGCAGTGCGATCGCCGGACGCAGCCGCTTGCCACCGCCGCCCAGCGTCGACTCGAGCATGCGCCGGAGCCACGGGAACTCGACCTGCACGAGCGATGCGATCAGCGCGTCGACGCGCGGCAGGTCGTCGGCCACCGGCCCGTACAGCGCCGCCAGCTCGCCGCGCGCGACGGCGTTCACGGCGGTCACGCGGGCACCTGCGCTTGCAGCGTCACGCCGAAGAGCCGCGCCGCGTTGCGCGCCGTCGCCGCCGCCACCTCCGCGGCGCGGCACCCGCGCAGCGCCGCGACCGCGCGCACGGTCTCCACGACGTACGCAGGCTCGTTGCGCGTGCCGCGAAAGGGCACCGGCGTCAGGTAGGGCGCGTCCGTCTCCACGAGCAGGCTCGCGAGCGGCACCGTGCGCGCGACCTCCTGCCCGCGCGTGTTGTCGGCATACGTCACCGGGCCCGGCACTGAGATCGCAAAGCCCAGCGCGATGTAGCGCGCCGCGAGCTCGGCATCACCAGCGTAGCAGTGTAGCATCCCGATCTCGCGCTCCGCGCCCAGGTAGCGGCCGACGCGGCGGGCCCACGGCTCCACCTGCGCGTACGCATCCTCGTCGGCGTTGCGCACGTGCAGCACCACCGGCAGAGCGTACTCGCGCGCCAACTCCAGCTGCACCGCGAAGGCCGCGAACTGCGCCTCCGGCGGCGACAGGTTGCGATAGAAGTCGAGCCCGATCTCGCCTATGGCGACGAAGCCGCCGCCGTCGAGCAGCGCGCGCAGTGCCTCGTGCTCTGCGTCGAAGTCGCGTGCTGCGTGCGGGTGGACGCCAGCGATCGCGAACACGCGCTCCGGCGTCGCGCGCGCGAGCGCGAGCGCCTGCCGGCTGCTCTCGACGTCGCCGCCGACCTCGACCACCGCGACGAGCCCGGCGGCCCATGCGCGCGCCATCGTCTGGGCGTGATCGCTGCGGAACTCGCGCGAAAACGTGTGGGCGTGGGCGTCGACGATGGGCGCGTGAATGCGTTGGGGCGTGTGCGCGGGCATGGCGGGCTACGCTCCCCTGACGTCGCTCTTGTGCATCATCGAGATGCTCTCCTTGTCGTGCCATTCCGGCGGCGCTTCGAGTCCCGTCAGCATTTGGTGGTACAGGTAGTCTTGCACGGGAGTCGCGGCGGTCGCGTGGCAGGACTCACGGCTCTCGAACACCACGGTCATCCGGACGACATTCGGATTCTCATCCGACTGGTAGATGATGGTAGAGATCCAGCCCGCCACCGTCCGCCGCGTGCTCTGCGCATCGACCCATGCGCGGATCCACGCGACGCCGCCCGGCTTGCGGCGCATGCGCGCGACCGTTTCGTACACCGCCGTCCTCCTCCGCGCGCTTCCCGTGCCCCTCGCCGATGCGTTGCGCCAGCATCCTGCGCCGGCCGCAGCAGCGCGGGCGCTACCCCGTAGCCGTCCCGCCGAGCGACCCGAGGCGAGCCTCCTCCTCCTCGACCAGCGCGTCGTCGAGCTTGGCGAACAGCGGCGCCGGCTCCGGCAATGGCGTCCCCGCCGCGACATGCCGACGCGCCCAGCCGGCCGCTTCGATGCCGTCCGGCTGCCCGACGAGGCGCCACGCGCGCTCCGAGCTCTCCGGCAGGAACGGCCGCAGCAGGCTTGCGAGCCCTGCGATCACGCCGATCGCCGTCGCGAGCGTCTCCGCGGCGTGCGCGCGATCCGCGCGTACCGCCGTCCACGGCGCGCGCTCGTCGAGGTAGCGGTTCGCCTCCTGCGCGACGCTGAACGCGCTCCCGAGCGCGGCCCGTAGCTGCACTGCCTCGATTTGCCGCCCGGCCGCCTCGAACGCCTCGTCGACGCGCGCGAGCATCGCCGCGGACGCCGCGCTCCGCGCTCCTTCTTGCGCCGGCACGCGGCCCTCAAAGTGGCGCCGCGTCAGTGTCAGCACGCGGTGCACGAGGTTGCCCCACGTCGCCACCAGCTCGTCGTTGTTGCGGCGCACGTACTCCGCCCACGTGAAGTCCGCGTCCGACGTCTCCGGCATCACCGCCGCGAGCATGTAGCGCAGCGGATCGACGTCGTGGCGGTCGAGGTAGTCCGGCATCCACACCGCCCAGTTGCGGCTCGACGACGCCTTGGCGCCAGACATCGTCACGTACTGGTTCGCGGGCACGTCGTACGGCAAGTTCAGCCCGCCGTAGCCGAGCAGGATCGCCGGCCAGATCGTCGTGTGGAACGGCACGTTGTCCTTGCCCTGGAAGTAGTATGCGCGCGCCTCCGGGTGCTCCCAGAACGCGCGCCACGCCTGCGCGTCGCCCGCGCGCTCCGCCCACTCCATCGACGCCGACAGGTACCCGATCACCGCCTCGAACCAGACGTAGATGCGCTTACCCTCGTAGCCGGGCAGCGGCACCGGCACGCCCCAGTCAAGGTCGCGTGTGATCGCGCGGTCGTGCAGCCCCTCCCGCAGCAGGCCGAGCGTGAAGTTGCGCACCGCCGGCCGCCAGTGCACCTGCGCCTCCACCCACTCGCGCAGCTGCTCGTTGAATGCCGACAGGCGCAGGAAGAAGTGCTCCGAGGCGCGCGGCTCCGGCGTCGCGTCGGACAGCTTCGAGCGCGGCTGGATCAGCTCGAGCGCGTCCAGCGTCGAGCCGCAGTTGTCGCACTGGTCGCCGCGCGCGCCGTCGTAGCCGCAGCGCGTGCATACACCCTCCACGTAGCGATCCGGCAGGAAACGCCCCACCTTCGCGTCGAACAGCAGCGTCTGCTCGGCGGTGTAGATGTGCCCCGCCTGCAGCAGCCGCGTGAAGATGTCCTGCGCCACGCGCGCGTGGTTCGCCGTCGCCGTCGAGGTGAACAGGTCGAAGCTGATGCCGAAGCGCGCGAAGGTGTCGACGAACGACGCGTGGCTGCGCTCGAAGACCGTCTGCGGCGTAGTGCCCTCAGCCTCGGCGCGCACCGTGATCGGCGTTCCGTGCGCGTCCGAGCCGGACACCATCAGCACACGGTCGCCGCGCATGCGGTGGTAGCGCGCGAAGATGTCCGCTGGCAGGTACGCGCCAGCGATCTGGCCTGCGTGCAGCGGCGTGTTCGCGTACGGCCACGCGACGCACACGAGGATCGTCCGGGGCGAACGAGCGGCCGGGTCTAGCATAGCGAAATGCTAGCACCCGCCCCGGGTGTGGTCCGCGCCCGCCCGGCTGGCCGCGGGCGGGCGGGCTGCGGCATCGCGGTTCGACGCCGCTCGGTCAGGGTCTGGAGCTAGTCGCCGCCGTTGTTGTGCCCGCCGGAGTTACTCGGGTCGCAGTCCGTCGCGGGCTCGGTCTCGCTGCCGTTGCCGTTGCCGGAGTTGCACTTCTCACGCGTTGGCGGCTCGTTCTTCCAGGCGAGCGCCGGCGCGGCCGAACCCGCGACGCCGGCGAACATGAACAGGGCCAGCGCCATGCTCATCAGCAGCCTCATGCACACCTCCTCGAGTCTCGCGTACCAGGAACCGTTCCTTGCCGCGGCCGGCCCCTGCTACCCGGCGGCCAACGCCCGAGCTACTCACGCCTGCGGCGCCCTTACCGTCGGCGCAGCCGGTCCGCGCGAGCGTTGAGTGCGCGATGAGCATTGGCGGACTGGGCGTTTGATTCGTCGCGCGCGCTGCTCCCGGCGCCCCAATTGCTCACGGTGGTAAGCCGATTCTTGACGCTCGCGCGGCCCCGCCGCTATCCTGAGCCGCAACCACTTCGCGGTTGCCTTGGGCGGTTCTAGCGTGTTCGTAGCGTTGCTTCCGAACCCCTCTAGCGCGAGGGGTTCGCGCGTTCCGGGACGCACGCCAGCTCATCACGACGGCCCCTCCTGCGCGAGGGGCCGCTCCACATCCGCGAACGTGGTCCTCGCGCCCCGGCCACCCGCAGCGCACGCCACCAGCACGGAAGGCGGTTACCGATGACGGCAGCACGCAAGACGCTCGAGCACGCCTACGGCTTCGACGATGTGGCCATCGTTCCCGGCGCCGTGACGACCAACCCAGAGCTCGTCGAGCCGCGCCTGACGCTGGGCGAGCGCAGCTTCGAGCTGCCAATCCTCGCCTCGGCCATGGACGCCGTCGTCGACCCCGCGTTCGCGATCACCTACTCCAAGCTCGGCGGGCTCGCCGTGCTCAACCTCGACGGCCTGCAGACCCGCTACGACAACCCGGACGAGCTGCTCGACCGCATCGCCTCCGCGACGCTTGCCGAGTCCACGGCGATCATCCAGCGCGTCTACCAGCAGCCCGTGCGCGAGGACCTGATCGCGCGCCGCGTCGACGAGATCAAGCGCGGCGGCGGCGTGCCTGTCGTCAGCACCACACCGCAGAACACCAAGCGCTTCGCCCCTATCGCCGCCGAGGCCGGCGCCGCGTACGTCGTCGTGCAGTCTACCGTCACCACTGCGCGCCACGTCTCGCGCTCGCTGCGCGGGCTGCAGCTCGACGAGCTCGTGCGGCAGCTGCCCGTGCCCGTGCTCGTCGGCAACACCGTCGACTACGACGCCACGCTCGAGCTGATGGAGACCGGCGTGCACGGCGTGCTCGTCGGCGTGGGGCCCGGCGCGGCCTGCACCTCGCGCGAGGTACTGGGCGTGGGCATCCCGCAGATAACCGCCACGGTCGACACCGCGTACGCGCGCGACATGTACTTCGAGCGCACTGGCCGCTACGTGCCGATCATTACCGACGGCGGCTTCCGCACGGGTGGCGACGTCGCCAAGGCGTTTGCGGCCGGCGCCGACGCCATCATGATCGGCTCGCCGTTCGCGGGCACCGAGGAGGCGCCCGGGCGCGGCTACCACTGGGGCATGGCCACCCCCAACGCCGAGCTGCCGCGCGGTACGCGCGTGCACATCGGTCGCAATCACAGCCTGCACCAGCTGCTCTTCGGTCCCACCTCACGCACCGACGGCACCGAGAACCTGGTCGGCGCGCTGCGCACTTCGATGGCCACCTGCGGGGCGCAGACGATCCGCGACTTCCACCGCACGCGCATGGTGGTCGCCCCCTCCATCAAGACCGAGGGCAAGATCTACCAGCTCGCGCAGTCGCGCCCCCGCGACTAGCTGTACTGATTACATACCTGCGAGACGGCTGACTGCAGGGGGACCTCCGACGAGACTTGGGGTTGCGAAAGCTCCGAGTTCCGAAGGAGGTTCCGATGAGTGATGCTACCCCGCCCCGGCGCATGCGCTATTCGTACGAGGCCCGGTGCCGCGCGGTAGAGGCGATGCTGACTGGCGCATCGACCGCAGAGTCACGCGGGCAGGTCGGGGCGAGCCGTGCCACCACGTACCGTTGGCGCGCTCGCCACCGCGAAGCAGGCTGGGCCGGCCTGCACGACCGTCCATCGACGCCACACGTCCATCACCGCCAGCTGAGCCCACAGGCAGAGGCGCAGACCCTCGCCGTCTGCGAGCGCACGGGAGACGAACCGCAGGTGGTCGGCGCGATCATCAGGCGGGTCACATCCA
>VGPB01000096.1 GCA_016875695.1 Chloroflexota bacterium
TCGGGTCGCGGGGGTGGCGGTCGGCGGTCGCGCCGTGGGGGTCGCGGTCGCGGCGGGTACGGTAGCGGTCGCCGGCCGAGGCGTGGCCGTGGCGGTCGCGGCGGGGCGCGTCGTCGTCGCCGCCGTCGGTACGCTCGTCGTCGTCGACGCGGTCGTGGTCGGCGTCGGGGTCCCGGCGGCGACGCGCAGCCCGAGCTGCTGCCCGACGAACACCACGCCGTCGGAGACGACCAGCGTCACGTCGTACAGACCCGGCTGCGCCGGCGCGCGCCACACCGCGGCGCCGTGCTCGCCTGCCTTGATCGTCCCCTGCGCGGCGCGGAACGTCGGGCGCAGGTACGGGCCGTAGGGCAGCTCTAGGTGCACGCCCCCGTCGGCCGCGTAGCCCAGCACCGTGTTCCACACGTCCGGCAGCGCCGCGTCTTGGCCCGCCGCCTCGACGACCACGCCGAGCCCGAAGCGGCGCGCCACCTCCAGCCGGAACGCGAGCGAGAAGCGGTTTTCGATCCACACCGTGCGCGGCCCGCCGCGGCCGGCGTACGCGAAGCTCACGGCCTTCGCGCGCTCGTCCCAGCGCAGGCCGCTGTTGCCCGAGTCCTCGTCGATGTTCACGCCGCTCACCGTGACCGCCTCGCCGGCGAAGATGCCCTGCTCCTGGCGCAGCCGCAGCGTGCTGGCTAGCGCGAGCGCGTCGTACAACGTCAGCGGCTGCACGCTGTCACCCGCCTTCTCGCGCGAGCGGCGATCGACCACTAGCGACACCTTGGCGAGCTCGGTGCCAGCGTCGCGGCGCACGCGCAGCGCCGCCTCGAGCTGGTCGTAGTAGGCTGCGGGGTTGGAGGGGCCACGCAGCCAGATCGCGTCGGCGGCGGCGGTCAGCGCGGGCCAGTCGTACGCGCCCGGGTCGGTGCCCGCCGGCGTCGGCACCGTCACCACGAGCCCGCGACCATCGGCGCGCAGCCGCGGCCCGAGCTGCGCGACGAGCGAGCTGAGCGCCGCGCGGCGCGACGGCTCAACCGCCGAGTAGTCCACGTGCACGCCCTTCGCGCGCGTCGCCCTCGCCGCAGCGACAATCGCGTCGATGTGGCGGCGGATGCTCGTCGGCTCGCCGAGGATGCGGTTCACTGCGGCCGCGTCGGCGCTGCTGCTGGTCGTGATGCCGAGGTAGCGGCCGTCCAGCCCCGCCGAGACCGCGTCCGACAGCTGCAGCCCGTCGTCGCTCGCGCCCGGCGTGGCGCCGAGCACGCTCGCTACCGACGGCGTGCCCGCACCCGGATCGGGCGTCTGCCCCGGCGCGAGGATGATGCCGAGCGCGTGCGCATAGGCCGTGCGGCGCAGCACTGCGATGTTCGCGGGTACCGTGCCGAGCTCGCCCTTCGCGTAGCGACCGCCCTCGGCCGGCGTCACGCTGCCTAGCCGCTGCCACTGGCCGTCGCGGTGCGTGTAGAAGGCCAGCGCGCGCGTGTCCTCGGCCGGCTCGCTCAGGCGCACGGTGAGGTTCGCAGGGCCCGCGAAGTCGGCCGGCGCCTCGATGTCGTAGAGCGCGCTCGCCGCCTCCAGCCCGTGCGGCAGGCCGGGTACCGAGCCGCGCGCGCGGATCACGATGCCGTCCGTCGTGACGGTCTCGTCGTCGCCGCGGTCGAGGATCGAGATCGGCGGTGCGATCAGCACCGCGATCACGGCCGCGAGGCTCGCAATCAGCATTGCGACCCGGGCGAAGCGCCCTCGCGCACCACTGTCGCGGCTCACCGCGAACGTCTCGCGCCTGGCCGCGCGCGCCCGCGCGTCGGCGTCCGCAGCGGCGTACTCGCGGTCGTCGTCGTAGTTGTACGCGCGAGCAGCGGGCGCATCGTCGTCCAGCTCGTCATCCGCCGCCTCGCCGAAGGGATCGTCGAGGTAGTCGTCGTCGGCGTCGTCTCGGTCGTCGAGCTCGAATTCGGCGTCGTCCGTGTGCTCGGGCTCGCCGAACCGCGGGCGGTCGGGCCGGATCGGGTAGGGGGCGCGATCGTCCGGCATCGGCTACTCCTCCGGCGTGATCGGAATCACGGCCACGCGCCCCGCGCGGAGCACCGCGAGCTCCACGCGCGAGCCGCGCGGCACGCGCTTCAGCAGGTTGACGAACGGCTGCTCCAGCGTCACCTCGGCGCCGTTGACGCCGATCACGATGTCGCCCGCCTGCACACCGGCGAGCGCGGCGGGGCTGTTCGGGCGCGGCGCCGTGACCAGCGCGCCCGCCGACGTCGGCAGCCGCCGCTCCGCGGCGAGCTCCGGCGTCACCTCGAGGTGCTCGTCGTTGGGTCGTTCGATGCCGACGCGCGGTCGCGGGTGACGCCCGTTGCGCACGAGGTTCGCTACGATCGGGCGCAGCGCGTCGGACGTCTGCGCGAACGCCACGCCCTCCACGTGCACGCCGCTGACGGTGGAGCGCACGACCGTCGTCAGCAGGCCGACGAACTCGCCGCGTAGGTTTACTAGCGCGCCGCCGGAATCGCCGCTGTTCACCGCCGCATCCGTTTGCACGAGGTCTTCGAGGGTGAAGCCGCTGCGCGGCAGTGCGCGGTCCGTGCCGGAGACGACGCCGACGGCGACCGTGTTGCCGGCGCCGAACGCGCCGGAGCCGCCCGACACGGCGAGCACCAGCTCGCCCGGCCGCAGATCCGCTGACGCGCCGAACGCGATCTGGCGCAGGCCCTGAGGCGGGACGGCCAGCAGCGCGAGGTCGGTGAACGGCCAGTCGTTACCCACGAGCTGCGCCGGGCGCTGTTCGCCCGACGCGAGCACCACGCTCAGCGTCGCCGCGCCATCGATGACGTGCGCGTTGGTGAGGATGTGCCCCGACTGGCTGACGACGACGCCGGAGCCGATGTTGCGGCGCTCGACCAGGCGGCCGCCGGCGTCGCGGGCGGGCGCCTGGTCCGCGACGACGAGCACCACGTTCGGCAGCACGCGGTCGACCGCCGTCCGGATGCGCGCCTGCGGGTCGGTCGTCTCGTCGGCCGGTGCGGCCGCCGAGCCCGGGTCGTCGCCCGCGAGGCGAGCGCCCACGACTCCCCCCAGGACGCCGGCCAGCAATACCGCTAGCACGGCGCCCAACAGCAGGACGGTCATCCGGCGAATGGCGCAGCGCTCCCCCCCCGGGCCGGCCGTGCCCGTACGCGCCCCCGCCGCGCGATGGTATCATTGCGCGCCCGTAGCGCCGCCGCGCCCCGGTGGGCTGGGAGCGCCGGCTGCGCCTTGCGAGGCGCAGAATCGTCGCCTACGATGGCGGTCGCGCGGCCGCGAGGGCGTGCCTGCGGGGGTCGCCGCCGGGCACCCGCGCCTCAACTGATCACTGGCGTGCATGCATTCTGCCGGCGCCACCGGGAGCAGATTCGATGTCTGAGGGACCGGTACTGCTGACCAGGGCGGGCCTCGAGCGGCTCGAAGCGGAGCTGCTCGAGCTGCGCACCGTTCGCCGCGCCGAGGTCGCCGCGGTCATCCGCGAGGCGCAGGAGCTGGGCATGGCCCAGATCGACGGCCAGTACGAGGACGCCAAGAACCAGCAGGCTTTCCTCGAGGGCCGCATCCGCGAGGTCGAGAAGATGCTCGAGCTCGCGCAGCTCATCGACGAGGAGGCGGCGCACCAGTCGAAGGAAGTGCGCGTGGGCTCCACGGTCACGATTCGCAACGGCGACGGGCGGCGCTTCACGTACCAGCTCGTCGGCCCCGCCGAGGCGGCGCCTGGCGAGGGCCGCATCAGCCACGAGTCGCCGGTCGGCCGGGCGTTGCTCGGCAAGAAGCGCGGTGACAAAGTCTTGGTGACCGCCCCCGGCGGGCAGGTCGAGATGTCGGTCGTCTCGGTGGCGTAGGCGGGGCGCCGGCCTCGCCCGGGCCGAGCGGCACGAGGCGAGCGAGGCCACCCGATGCCGACCGAGGACGAGCTCCGCGCCCAACGGCTAGCCAAGCGCGCGCGGCTGATGCAGCTGGACGCCGGCTTCCCCGCCTACCCCGCCCGCGTCGAGCGCACGCACACTGCGGCCGCCGCCGTCGCCGCGTTCGAGGCGTCCGAGGCCCAGGGCGACGCCGTGGCTCCGGCCGTCGCCGTGGCGGGGCGCGTCACCGCCCAGCGCCTGATGGGCCGCGCCGCCTTCGTGGACCTGCGCGACGGATCCGGCCGCATCCAGCTCAGCCTTCGCCGCGACAACCTCGGCGAGTCGTTCGACGCGCTCGACCTGCTTGACCTGGGCGACTTCGTCGAGGCGGGGGGTACGCTCTTCCGCACGCGCACCGGCGAGTTGACGCTCGCCGTCGAGCGCTGGCGCATCATCGCAAAGGCGCTGCGGCCTCTGCCCGAGAAGTGGCACGGCATCACCGACACCGAGACACGCTACCGCCAGCGCTACCTCGACCTGATCGCGAACGAGCGCGCGCGCGAGATCGCGCGCAAGCGCGCGGCGGTGCTCGCCGCGATCCGCGATTGGTACCACGCCCACGACTACATCGAGGTCGAGACGCCCGTGCTGCAGGAGCACGCCGGGGGCGCCGCGGCGCGCCCCTTCGTCACGCATCATCACGCGCTCGACCGCGACCTGTACCTGCGCATCTCGCTCGAGCTGCACCTCAAGCGGCTGCTCGTCGGCGGCTTCGACCGCGTGTTCGAGCTCGGCCGCGTCTTCCGCAACGAGGGCATCTCGCGCCGCCACAACCCCGAGTTCACGCTGCTCGAATCGTACGAGGCATACGCGGACTACGAGGACGTCGCGCGAAACGTCGAGTCGCTCGTCAAGCACGTCGCGCTCGCCGTGACCGGCTCGTTGCAGCTCGTGCACGGCGAGCACGCGTTGGACCTCGCGCAGCCGTGGGCGCGCACCACGTACCGTGAGGTGCTGCGCGAGCACACCGGCATCGACTACACGCAGCACGCCGACGCCGCCCGGCTGCGCGCGCTCGCGCGCGAGCGCGGCGTGCCCGTGGACGAGCACGCGTCGTGGGGCACCGCGCTTGATGCGCTGATGTCGGCGCTCGTCGAGCCGAAGCTCATCCAGCCGACGTTCATCTTCGACTACCCCGCGGAGTTCTCGCCGCTGGCCAAGCGCAAGGCGGACGACCCCGCGCTGGCCGCGCGCTTCGAGCTGTTCGCGCTGGGCTACGAGCTCGCGAACGCGTACTCCGAGCAGAACGATCCCGTCGAGCAGCGCGAGCGCATGCGCGACCAGGCGGCGAAGCAGGCCTCGGGCGACGACGAGACGGAGCTCGCCGACGAGGACTTCCTGCTCGCGCTCGAGTACGGTATGCCGCCGGCGGGCGGGCTCGGCATCGGCGTGGAGCGGCTGGTGATGCTCGTGACCGGCGAGCCGTCGATCCGCGAGGTGGTCCTGTTCCCCGCAATGCGCGAGCGCGGCGGGTGACGCGTCTGCTGCGCGAGGACGTGCACGTGCACGCGGCGTCGGACGCCGTGTACGCGCTGTTGCGCCAGGCCGAGCAGCGCGCGCGCTGGCTCGGCCCCACTGTCGCCGAGCTCGCGCAGCATGGCGACATGCTCGCGTTCCGGATCGCGCTGCCGCTGCGCAGCGAGCGTGCGCAGCTCGCGCTCGCTGTCGACGAGGCGCCACGGCTGCTCGTGTACGCCGCGAATGGCGCACCGACCGCGCTCAGTGCGGTCACCTGGGTGCTGCGCGCCGAGGGCGCCGCGGAGGTGCACGTGAGCATGGAAGCCGGCTACACGCCTGCCGCCGGCCTGCTCGGCTGGGTGCTGGAGGAGGCGCTGCACCGGCCGCACCGCCGCCAGGCGCTGCGCGACTCGCTTTGGCGCCTCAAGCTGCTCGCCGAGGGCACGCGTTGACCGCGCGCGCTTCCGTCGCGGCCGTCATCTTCGACCTCGACGGCGTGCTCGTCGACGCTGAGCCCGTGCACCGCGTCGCCTCGCGCAGGCTCGTCGCGCCGCACGTGCTGACCGACGACGAGTACGCGATGTTCATCGGCACGTCGATCGGCGCGTTCGCGGAGTGGCTGCGCGAGCGCTACGCGCTCGGCGAGTCGCGCGAGGCGATCGTCGCGCGCTACGACGCGTTGGTAGCCGCCGAGCTCGCCACGCAGCTGCTACCGGCGTTCGACGGCGCGCACGAGCTGCTCGCCGCGCTGCGCACGCGTGGGCTGTCGCTGGGCGTCGCGTCGCAGTCGCTGCCGCGCTGGGTGGAGCTGACGCTCGCGAGCGCGGGGCTCGCCGGGGCGTTCGACGTCGTGGTCGCCGCGGACGCGGTCACGCGCGCGAAGCCTGCGCCGGATATCTACCTGCACGCCGCCGCGCTGCTCGGCGCGCCGGCTGAGCGCTGCCTCGCCGTCGAGGACTCGATCCCGGGCGTCGCCTCGGCGGTCGCAGCGGGCATGCGCGTCGTGCAGACGCAGCAGGCGGACACGGCCGTCGCGCGCCAACCAAGCGTGCTAGCGACCGTCGCCACGCTGCGCGCGTTCGATCTCGACTGGCTGGACGGCGCGCAGCGGGCGTTCTGAGCGCGTCCCACGCGTTGCCCGGCCTCGGCGCGGCTGTTAGGCTCGGCTGGGTGGAGCGACACTTTACGGTCAGCGGCTTCGTGAGCCGGGACGGCTGCACGGCGCTGCACTGGCATCGCCTCGGCCTCTGGCTGCCCGCCGGTGGCCACATCGAGCCCGATGAGGATCCCGTCGAGGCCGTGTTGCGCGAGGTGCGCGAGGAGACCGGCCTCGCCGTCGCGCTGCTGCCCACCGCACCACCGGTCGCGCTGCCCGTGCTGCCCCGTCAGCTCCCGCCGCCTGTGACCATCGGCATCTACGGCATCGCCGATACGGTCCCGCACCAGCACATCGACTTCGTCTACTTCACACGCCCGCTCGACGCGGACGCCGCTGTGCTTCCGGACGACCTCGGCTGGCGCTGGGTGAGCGAGGCGGAGCTCGCAGCCGAGACGCCGCTGCCGCGTCCCGATGGCGCCGGCACCACGCGCGTGCCGGACGACGTGCGCCTGCTCGGCCTCGCCGCGATCGCCGCAGCACGCGCCGCGCCTCGCGCCGGGGCGCTAGCGGGCGCGCCGCGCGCGCGCGAAGCCGGGACGCGCTGATGCTTCCGCCTCAGCTGATCCGCGAGCATCCGGAGCGCATCCGCGCGCTCGCCGCGCTGCGCCGCATGGAGCTGCCGCTCGACGCAGTGCTCGCGCTCGACGTCGAGTACCGCGCGCTGCTCGCCGCCGTCGAGAAGCTGCGCGCTGAGCGCAACATCGCGAGCAAGGCGATCAGCGCCGTGCGCGACGCCGACGAGCGCGCGCGGCGCATCGCCGAGCAGCGCGAGGCGGGCACGCAGCTCGACCAGCTGGAAGGCAAGCTGCGCTACACGCAGTCGATCCTCGATCGCCAGCTGCTGGAGCTGCCGAACGTGCTCGACGCGCGCGTGCCGGAGGGCGGCGAGGACGACGCCGTCGTCGTGCTCGAGGGCGACGGCGCCACG
>VGPB01000097.1 GCA_016875695.1 Chloroflexota bacterium
CGCTGCCCAGCCACCCGAGCGCCTCCGCCTGGCTCACCGGCCGCGCGCTCGCGAAGCCCTCCGATCCGCCCGCGTGCGCCAGCGTCGTCAGGTCGACGTGCGCCGTGAGGTCCGTCTCCCCTGGCCGCGCGAGCGGGTCGGGCTGCGGGCTGTGCGCCCGGAACGCCATCAGCGTGCCCATGCGCCGCCACGGCGCGTACAGCGTCGGCGCGTCGTACCCGTAGTCGATCGTTACGAGGTACCCGCGCGCCAGTCGCCGCGCGAGCGCGCGCAGCAGTGCCGGCGCCGCGAGCGACACCTCCGCGCGGCAGCCCTCGCCCGGCTCGACGCCTACCGCTGCCAGCTGCGCCGCGAGCGCCGGCGTGCTTGCCGCGCCCAGCTCGAACGCGAGCCCGCCGCCCCTCGCCGCTGTCACGTGCCACTCGTGCAGCTCGCCGCCGCGGCGCTCCACCACGTGCACCGGCAGCGCGTCGAACAGCTCGTTGCTCAGCACCACGCCCTGCACGGGCTCGGCGTCTGCGAGCCAGTTGTCGACCAGCGCGTGCTCCGCGCCGAGCCCGTGCGCCGCGAGTCGCGCGCGCTGCGCCTCCACGCGGCGCGGGTGCGCATCCAGCAGCGTCGCGCGCGTCGCCGCGAAGCACGCCGGCGCGCGCTCGCGCAGCCACCCGAGCAGCGCCACCGCGAACGCGCCCGACCCCGCCCCCACCTCGACGACCGCGAACGGGTCCGGCCGCCCGAGGCGCTCCCAGCACTCCGCCAGCTGCCACGCCCACAGGTACCCGAAGATCGGATGCACCTCCGGGGATGTCTCGAAATCGCCCCCCGCGCCCCACGCGAGCTCCGCGCGCGCGTAGTAGCCGTGCTCCGGGTGCCCGAGCGCGAGCGCCATGAAGCGCGCGAACGACATAGGCCCCCGCGCCGCGAGCTCCGCCGCGATCACCGCCGCGAGCGGCGTCGCGCGCTCCGCCAGCGCGAAGTCGTCGGACGCCGGCGCCGGCCCCTCCGCCATCGCTCGATCCTACGCCGGTCGCCGTTGCGCTGCCCGGCACTCGCCCGCTGGTCTGCCGTCTGTCGTCGACAATCGGGCGATCTACGTGCGAATCGGACTGGCATCCATTCGGCCGAGCAGCTGCGCCCTACGCACCGCCTGGCGTTGCTCTGGGGGATGCAAGGGGGCGAGGCCTCTCCGGCAGAAGCCAGTTCTACCGAGCCGGTCAGGCAGGTGTCGGCGAAGCCCCCTTCAGGGTGGGCGGGTGGGCTTCCTGAAAACTCTGCCCCGGGCCGTAGGCCCGCGTCACCAGCTCCCGCGAGGCGCAGTGGCTCGACCCCGCGATGGCCGCTCTGCGGGCGGGAGTGTGCGCGCGCTCCTCGCGAACGCCGCGTTAGCCGCCCGCCACGCCCATCGCGTGCAGCTGCACCGTGCGCCGCCGCGCGTGATCCAGTTCCACCAGGAACACGCTCTGCCACAGTCCCAGCGTCAGCGCACCCGCGCGGATTGGGATCGTCTCGCTCGTCCCCAGGAACAGATGCTGGCAGTGCGCATGCCCGTTCTCGCGCTCGTCAGCCGTCATGTTCACCGTGCGGATCGAGAAGTCGTTGTGCTCGTAGTAGTCGTCGGCCGGCGCCAGCCGCCTGAGCACGCGCGCCATGTCGTTCAGCAGCAGCGGCTCGTGCTCGTTCACCACTACCGCCGCCGTCGTGTGCATCGACACGACCGCGATCTGCCCGTCGTCGATGTCCGTCGCTGCGACAAAGCGCCGCACGTCCTCCGTGATGTCGAGGAATTGCAGCGCGTGCGCCGTGTCGTAGTCGATCGTCTCGTACACCACGCGGAACTCGCTCGCGGGAGCGCGCACCAGGCGCGCCGCGTGCTCGCTCGATCGCTCCAGGGGCTCACGCATCGCCGTCCCGTTCATCGCGTGGAAAGAGTGCTGAGGCGCGCCCGTCGCCGTGCGCAGGGTACGTTAAGCGTACCCTGCGCCCTAGGGCTCGCGCTACCGCCGCTCGGCGACCACTAACCGGCGCCGATCTGACGCCTCAGCGCGCGCACCGTCTCGCCCACCGTGCGGATGTCCCGCGCCGACCGCCGATAGCGCACGTACGCCTCGAGGTCCGCCAGCGCCGCCCCGTACTCGCCCAGCCGCTCGCGCAGCATCCCGCGGTCGCGCCGCTCGTCTAGGTCCCACGGCCACAGCGCCAGCAGCAGCTCGATGACGCGCCCGGCGCGCTCCTCGTCGCCGTTCTGCAGGTACCCCGCCTTGAGGTTCTGCAGCACGCGCGCCACGGTCTGCCGCGCGGTGATCGGCTCCAGGTGGTGCTCCCGGAACGGCGTGTGACGGCCATACACGTTGCGCACCAGCTGCCGGCAGTCGTCCGCCGAGAGCACCCGCCCGCCCTCGAACGGATCGACGAAGACGCCCTCCACGCCCCCCACGCGCACCACCACGTGCCCCGGCAGCCCCACAACGTCCGCGGCCAGCCCGGTGCCGCGCAGCGCCCCCACGTACACGATCGCCAGCGACACGGGGATGCCCTGGCCCCGGTCCAGCACGTCGTTCAGGTACAGGTTGCGCGGATCGCCGTACGTCTCGCGGTCACCGCGCAGCGCGCACTCCTCGAACAGCAGCCGCGCCGCGGCGCGCAGCTGCGACGCGAGTGGGTCCGCCGGATGCACGCGCGCCTCCAGCCGCTGCCCGAGCTCCGCGACACGCTGCTCGTGCGCCTCCACGTCCAGCGCTGCGTACTCCGCGCGCGCCACCAGCAGCGCCGCGCGCACCAGCGGCACCTCCGCGGCCGGCCCGCTCACCGCCGCGCGAAACTCCGCGAGCGTCTCCGCGAACGCAGTCATCGTCCGCCGCGCGCCGGCGCGAAGCCCTCGAAGCGAATGATCTTCAGCATCGTGAACCCGACGATCACCGTCGCCCCCACGATCTTCACGTCCGGCTCCGGCGACATCAGCCACAGCGGGACGAACGATGCCAGCCCCACCAGTCCGCCGATGCGGCGCTGGCGCGACAGCCCCCACACCGTGAAGCCGAGCGCCGCCGCCAGCACCGTCTCCCGCGGCAGCAGCGCCAGCAGCGCGCCGAACGCCGCCGCGGTCCCGTTGCCGCCATCGAAGCGCAGGAACATTGAGTAGTCGTGCCCCAGCACCGCCGTCATGCCCGCCAGCACCGCGACCGTGTCGCTCAGCCCCGCCGCGTACGCCAGCGTGACCGCCGCCATCCCCTTTACGATGTCGCCGATCGCCACGATCAGCGCGGCGCGTACGCCCACGCTGTCGAGCACGTTCATCGTCCCGGGGTTGCCGCTGCCCATGCTGCGCACGTCGCGACCGGTGAGCGCGTACACCACGACGTACGACGTGGGGATCGCCCCCAGCACGTACGCCGCCAGCAGCACCGCCGCGACTTCCACGCGCTGCCCCCTCAGGCGGTCGAGGATACGCAACGCGCCGCTGGCTCGACAAGCCGCGCTGTGCCCGCACGCGCGCGCGGCGCGCGCAACAGCCGCGCGGTTCGCAGCCTCGTTACTCGACGACGACGCTCCCCACCATCTCCGCGTGGATCGAGCACCTGTACGCGAACGTGCCCGCTCGCGGAAACTCCTGGCTGAACGTCGCGCCTGGCGCGAGATTGCCCGACTTGAACGAGTCGTCGTTCGCCGTGACGGTGTGCGGCACGTTGTCGCGGTTCGTCCACGTCACCCGCGCGCCGGCCCGCACGCGCGCTGGCGCCCCAAACGAGAGACTCGCGATCGTCACCTGCCCCGCGTCGCCGCCTGCCATCGTCGCCGTAGCTGCCGCGGGCGTGCCCGCCGCGGGCGGCGTGTTGCCGTCCTCATCATTGCCCCCGCAGGCCATCGCAGCGGCCACCAGCAGCAGCGGCGCCGCGAGCAGCAGCGCCGCCCGGCGCGCGAGGGCCGGGCGCGGCCGCCCGCTCACCCGGCCTACGTCAGTCGACAAAGCGGTGGAACACACCGTCCCGCGCTGGCTCGCGCACCGCGGGTGCCGGCGCCTCAACCGTCCACACCGCCGGCCGTGGCGGCCCGACCGTCACCTCCCGCGCGGCGCCGCCGCGCAGCATTCCGATCAGCGGCTCGAGCTCCCGGTTTGCCTCGATTAGCGAGAAGTTCACGACGAACGCCGCCAGCCACGCGGGCACCCCGAGGTACGACCATGGGCGGTCGTTTACGCGCAGCGCCGCCACCAGCCCCGGCACCACATCGCGACCGCGCACGGTGATTTGCGCCGCCTGCAACCGCAGCGGCCGCCCGGCCGCCGCCTGCTCCCGCGTCGCCGCGGCGACGCGCCCCGCTACCGCCCCGAGCAGCGCGCACGCCGCCGCCGTCGCTGCCGAACGTGCAAAGCCCATCGCGCCCCTCCGCCGCCGAACGGTAGGCGGGCCGCCCGCCCGCGTCAACGCCTGCTCGACCACTGATCTGTGAACCCGCATTGACTAGTAAGCGGATCTTTGCTTAGATACCCACGGAGCCCGATGCGCGCACCTGCGCCGACGGCATCGCTGGGGGCCCGCAACGCATGAACAGCCAGCTCGCCCGCCGCCTCACCGCCGAGTTCATCGGCACCTTTGCGCTGGTCTTCCTGGGTGCTGGCTCGATCATCACCGGCGCGGGCCTGATCGGCGTCGCGTTCGCTCACGGCCTCGCCATCGCCATCATGATCACCGCCTTCGGTCGCGTCTCCGGCGGCCACTTCAATCCCGCCGTTACCGTCGGCGTCTGGGCCACGCGCCGCATCGCCTCGCTCGATGCCGCCACGTACATCGGCGCGCAGTTGCTCGCCGCCACGGTCGCAGCGGCCGTGCTGCTGCTGTTCCCTGGGACGCTGCGCGACGTCGCCGATGGCGTGCCCGCGCTTGCCGGCGTCGACTTCATGCAGGGCGTGGCGATCGAGGTCGTGCTCACGTTCTTCCTCGTCACCGCCATCTTCGGTACCGCCATCGATCGCTACGCCCCGCAGGTCGGCGGCTTCGCGATCGGCCTCACGATCACGATCGACATCCTGGCCGCCGGCCGCCTAACCGGTGCCGCGATGAACCCCGCGCGTGCCTTCGGTCCGGCGCTCGTCAACGGCGTGTGGGACGACCACCTCGTCTACTGGATCGGCCCCATCATCGGTGCCGTGATCGCCGCCCTGCTCTACCATTACGTGTTCTTCGACGAGAAGCAGCGTGCCGAGGTGTTGGCAAGTTGAGCGCGCACGATGGAGCGAGCGCCGATGCCGCTATGGCTCGCGGTCGCGCTCGGCGGCGCGGGCGGCGCGGTCGCGCGCTACGCGGTGGCGCGTGCGGTGGTCGCGGCGCTCGGACCCAGCGCTTGGGCTACGCTCTTCGTCAACGTCTCCGGCTCGCTGCTGCTCGGCCTCGTCGCGGGCGCGAGCGAGCTGCATCCGCAGTCGTCCCCCGTGTGGCGCACGGGTGTCACCGTCGGCGTGCTGGGCGGCTACACGACGTTTTCGACGTACATGTACGAGTCCGCGCGTCTGTTGGAGACGGGTAGCGCATGGTGGGCGGGCGCGAACCTGCTCGGCAGCCTCGCATTGGGCCTCGCCGCGATGTTCGCGGGGCTCGCACTCGGACGCACGCTCGCATGACGCGACCCTGCGCGTCGCACACGCCGCATCACACCGGCGCCGTACAGGCGCCATCCCCCAGACGCCAGTAGCTGCCGAATTACCCCCGCCGCACGGCAGCTGGTGGCTAGAGGGCGGGCCCACAAGGGCCCGCCCTCTCGTTTCCCCGGGGCCTCGCATCCTCGTCGACGCTACGCGCGCCCCGTCGACCCGTGCCCGCTGCCGCCGCGCGCCGTCGGCGGCAGCGCGTCCACCTCGTCCCACGCGACCGCCGCCAGTCGCGCCACGACGAGCTGCGCGATGCGCTCGCCGTCGGTGATCTCGTAGTGACCGGGCTCCGTAAGGCAGTACATCGTGACGAACACCTCGCCGCGGTAGTCCGCGTCCAGCGTCCCCAGCCCCGCGATCACCCCGCGCGCGAGCAGCCCCGAGCGCGGCCGGATCTGCACGTCCGCACCCGCGGGCGCTGCGATCGCCAGGCCCGTCGGCACGAGCACTGGCCGCGTTCCTAGCGCGAGCGTCCCGCCGTCCAGGCACGCGTGCAGGTCGAACCCGCTCGCCAGCGCGCTCTGCCGCTCCGGCAGCCGCGCCCCCGCGCGCAGCCGCACGATGCGCAGCCGCAGCGCCTCCGCCGGTGGCTCGCCGGCGCTCACGGCGCGCGGTCGTGGCGCGCAGAGGCGCCGATTAGGTCCACAGTGCACCACCGATACCGATACCAGCGGGTCGATCTGCGACACGTACGCCCTCGCCAGCGCCCTCGCCGCGCGCCAACGTCGCAGGTCGAGCCTGCGAACGTGGGGAGCGCGAGGGGCGTAGCCCCTCGCAGAAGAAGAGCGGGCGGGCGCGTTCCGCCGGCCCGGAGGGCCGTCCTCACCGCCCTTGCGCGACACGAAGGCCCGCGTGTGCGGGCCTCGTGACGAACGCCGTACGTGAGCCGGACCGGCAGTGCTACGCCTCCGCGGCCTGGCGTTCGCGAGCGCGCTGCAGTCCCTTGCCCTTCTTCGGCGTCAGGATCTCCATCGGGTACACGCGCCGCTTCAGCATCTCGCGCGGCGGGTCGATGAAGATCGCGCTCCAGCCGCACGCCGTCTCGCACAGCCGGCAGCCCGTGCACTTGCGCGGGTCCACCGTCGCGATCCCGTAGAAGTCGTGGTGGTTCGGCGCGTCCTGCAGCGACAGCGCGTCGAACGGGCAGATGTTGATGCACAGCTCGCAGCCCGAGCCGATGCAGTTCTCCTCCACGATCTTCGCCAGCGGTGCTTCCTTGCGCGGGAACGTGCGGCAGATGTCCCCCACCTCGTCGAGGATCGACTCGGGCGGGCACACCACGCCGCACGCGCCGCAGTCGATGCACAGCTCAGGATCGATGATGTGCAACTCGTCGCGCACGCCCGTGATCGCGTTCGTCGGGCAGCGCTTGGTGCACGCGGTGCACCCGATGCACGTCTCGATGATCTTGTATGGCAAGAGTTACGCCTCTCGTGCGCGTTCGCTCGTCGCCCTCGAATCTACCATCCGCTGCACGCCCTCGCCACCCGCGCAGCGTGTGGCCGGGCGCCGAACGGGCCTGCCGTAGCAGACCCGTTCACGCTTCGGACGTTTGCGCGGGCGTTCCCGCGCGAGGCCCTACCGCCGCCGCGCGGTCAGCAGCCTCCCGCCGGCCATGCCGCCCAGCGCGACCAGCGCCAGCAGCGCCATCGCCGCACCGCCGGCCTCCCGCGTCGAGAGCCTAGCGTTGCCCGTCGCGGGCGCGCCGGGTGCCGTG
>VGPB01000098.1 GCA_016875695.1 Chloroflexota bacterium
GCGGCGCTGCGCGGCTCGCGACCGACGCGGCGCGCGCTCACGCTCGCTGGCGGCGACATCCTCGCGCTGCTGCTCTTCGTACTCGTGGGCCGCGACACACACGGCGCCAGCGGCGGCTGGGCCGGCGCAGGCGAGGTCGTCACGATCGCCGCGTCGTTCGCCGCGGCGTGGCTCGCCGTCGCGCCGGCGCGCGGCGCGCTGGACGCGCAGCGCACTGCAGGCACGCGCGCGATGGCCGCGCGCACGCTCGACGCGTGGACGCTGGCGTTCTCGCTCGCCGTGCTTGGCCGGGCGCTGGTGCTCGGACGGTTCAGCCCGCCGGCGTTCTACGTCGTCGCGTACCTGGTGCCGTTACTGCTGCTCGCGCTGTGGCGCGTCGCGTTCGCGCTCGGCGTGCGCCGCGGGCGCCGCGGCAGGCGCGTCGCCGCTGCGCGCCGCTGACGCGCTACCCCTGCTGCTGCTCGCGCGGGTCCATGTACAGCAGCTCCCAGAGGTGCCCGTCCGGATCGTGGAAGGCGCGCGAGTACATGAGCGCGTAGTCGTCGGCCGCGCGCGCCGCGTGCCCGCCCGCGGCGATTGCACACGCGAAGATGCGGTCCACCTCCTCGCGGCTGTCTGCCGAGAGCGCATGGATCGACTCGGTCAGCTCGCTGGCGTCGGCGACGGGGAACATCGTGAAGGTCGCGAAGAAGCGCGCGGCGATCAGCATCACGAAGATCGTGTCGCTGATCACGATGCAGGTGGCAAATTGCCCGCTGAACTGCGGGTTCGTCGGGAACCCAAGCTGCGTGTAGAAGGACGTCGTCCGCTCCAGGTCGATCACGGGCAGGTTCACGAAGATCTGCCGTGCCATGCGTTCACGGTAGCACGCGCGTCGGCCCGCGAGCGGCTAGTCGGGCGGCGCAAGCCCCGCGAGCAGCTGCGTGGCGGCCGCGGCGAACCGCGGCCCCGCCCGCGCGCGCCGAGACGATGACCCCCGGGGTGATCGCCACGGGTACGCGCGTTCCGTCCGCGTAGCTGGGCGCGCCGCGGAGCGCCGCTCGCTGCGTGTTGCGCGCCCGGCAGGGTCGGCGGCCGCCGGGCGTCGCTCCGCCGGGCAGGCACGGCGACCGAGGCAGGGCGCGCGCGAAACGCGTAGAGTACACAGCGACTTGGGACCAGCGTTGAGAGTGGTGCACGCGCACGGCGCGGGCACCACGCGTGAGGCGGGGGCGTACCATGGCGGTATCTGACGGCGGGCCCCTCGAGGGCGGCCTGGTAGTCGGCGGACGCGTGTTCGAGCCAGCCGACGCTGCCGCTCCGCACGTGCATCACTGGATCCTGCAGACGCCGCGCGGGGGCGTGACCAGCGCGGCCTGCGGCCAATGCGGCCAGACGCGCACCTACAACGATGGCGTTGCCACGCACTGGACCCTGCGCGGGCGCAGTCCCAGGCGCCACGCGTAAGCGCCGTGGCGCAGGACGCGGCCGCGTCCTCGGACGCCACGCCGCGCTCGCCGCTCCCTGGTGAGCGGACCGTGTCTCGCTACGTATCGCTCGCCGAGGCGCGCCCCATCGAGTGCAACGGTTGCGGCGACTGTTGCGACTCGCGGCGCACAGGCGGCTACTGGACCTGGGGCGACCTGCCCGCGGACCAGTACGCTGCGATGTACGGCGGCCCGCCGCTCATCATCCCGATCGAGCCCATCGAGGGTGGCGAATGGCGCGACCGCGCGCGCACGGAGCTCGACGGCGCCACGCTGAGCGGGACGCGCTTCCGCTGTGCCGCGTTTGACAGCGCCCTGGACGACGCTTCGGGCAGCTGCCGTCTGCACGACGGCGAGCGGCTCGCGCGTTGCGGCGAGTTCCCCGTGTGGGGCGACGCTATCGAGCGGGAACTGCGCGACCACAGCAAGGTGCCGCTGCAGATCGGCGCGTTCCCGCGCTGCAGTTTGCACGACATAATCGTGGTCCGCGACGACGATCTCCGGCGGATGTAGCGCCCCGGCTCGCCGTTCGGGCGCGCACGAAGGGCTCGGCCTAGCGGGGTGCTGAAGAAGGCCGGTTTGCGGTCCGTGTGAGCGCTGCGAGCGTGGAGTCCGACCGCACGTGCGTGGCGGGCAGGTACGAATCAGCAGTCGCGGCGGCGACGCAGGCGCACTACGCCTGCATCGCGCCCTCGCGTTTCGCGATCCGCACGAGGTTATAGGCGGCCGCGGTGAGCTCGGGCCAGACGCGGTTGCGCGCGAGGCCGAGGTAGCGCAGTTTGCAGCCCCCGCCCACCGTCTTCAGCCAGCCGAAGGCCTCCTCGACGAGCTTGCGCCGTCGCTGACTGCGCGCGTAGCCGCGATATCGCGTCGTCCGGCCGTCCACGGCCCTGCGCCGATGCGTGTGCTGCGCGACATGCGCGGTCACGCCGCGCGCGCACAGCGCCCCCACAAAGTCCCAGCTGTCGTAACCGCGGTCGGCGCCGAGCGTCGTTCCGCCCCAGCAGCGCTGGCGGTCAAGCATGCGCAGCGCGGCCTCCCGCTCGGCACGTCCCGTGGCCTGCGTCAGCTCCACGTCGACGACCAGCCCGTGGCGGTTCTCGGTCAGAAGATGGCCCAGGTAGGAGAGCCGCGCCGCCTGGCCCCGCGCCTTCTTGTAGAGCAGCGCCTGTGGATCGGTGCGCGAGACATGGGTCTCGCGTCGGCGCCGTTTGCCGCGGAAGTCCACCTCGGGGTTGCGCCCGCCTGTCGCCGGCGGGTCCTGATCGTCGCGCGGGCGGTAGCTCTTGAGCGACGCCCATGCCTCCAAGAGCGTGCCGTCCACCGTGAAGTGCTCGGTCGAGAGCAGCTGGCGTGCCCGCGCCTCTGCAACGACCTCGGCGAAGAAGGCGCGCGCCACGTCGTGCGCGAGCAGGCGCTCGCCGTTCTTTGAGAAGCTCGAGGCGTCGAAGCCGCGGTCGGCGACATTGAGGTCTAAGAACCACTTGAACAGCAAGTCGTAGCGGAGGCGCTCGCAGAACTGGCGCTCCGAGCGGATCGAGTAGAGGGCGATGAGCAGGCTCGCCTTGAGCAGATGCTCGGGCGGGATCGATGACCGACCACGCTCTGCGTACATCGCTTTGAAGCGTGGCGACAGCCGCGCCAGCACGCGCTCCACGATCGGCTTGATGCGGCGGATCGGGTGATTTCCGGGGACGAGTTCGTCGGGGGTGAGCGCCAGGAGCATGTCGGTCTGCCGCTCGGCATCGCCGCGCATCGGGCACCTCCGCGTGCCCCCCACCAACGTCATCCTACGTGTGCGCTCTCCTCTGAGCGGTTCTCTTGGTCGAGTTTTTCAGCACCCTGCTAGAGCGTTTCGAAGACGCGACCCGCTTCCTCGAGCTCCTCGCGATCCTGCTTGTTGGATAGAGTGCGCTTGCTGCTATTGCAGTAGGTGTGGACGGCTTCAGTAACGCGGTAACACCCGTCGGCCCGCGCGGCACACCCTTGCCCTCGAGGCCCGCGAGCCCGTCCGCGACGGCGTTCGGGTCGACCGTCGAGGCGAACCGCGTGAACAGGGGGGAGCGGGCGGCCAGCGCGTCGAAGGTGGCCGCCCGCCGCGCCGGGTCGTCTCGAGAGGAGCCTTCGATGCCCGCGAGCATCCCGGAGAGGATCTCTGTTGGCGCGAACCGCATGGAACTCGGCGCTGTCGTCATGGCGCTCGGCCTCTCGCTCAATCACCCGGATGCGGGCGCGACTTGAGCGCTCGGGTGCGCGACTAAGAGGTGACTTGTCGACCCTGACAAACAAACGTTTGTCATAAAGCGACTATGTGACGCCGTGTCCATGTGCCCGGCCCGCAACGGGGAAGTTGTGGGCGTGCAGGCGCTGCTCGGCTCGCGCCGCGGTAGCCCGCGCTACTCTCGCGCGAGCTCCGAGAGTTCGATCACGTACGCCGAGCGCTCGGCGCCCGGCCCGAGCTCCATGAGCGCGACGGTGCCGAGCCTACGCACCTGCTTCGGCAGGGTGGGGCTTCCGGGGTTCACGAACAGGATGCCCTGGTGCGTCTCCGCCATCGCGTGGTGCGTATGGCCGGACACGACGGCGTCGACGGGGCGCCCGAAGAACTGCGCGACCGCGTCGACGAGCGAGTCGCCGGTGGGGAAGCGCGCGCCGAGCATTCCTGGCAGCACCTCGTCGATGCCGCGCACCATCATGTCGTGCACTAGGCCGATCGTGTGTCCTTCGAGCTCGACGACGCGCCCGAGCGGGCCGTCGACGACGCGGGGGTCGCCGACGACGGGCGCCGGGGCAACCTCGACCGCGATCACCGGGGCAATGCGTTCGAGCCAGTCGAGGCAGTCGGAGGAGTAGATGTCACCCGCATGCAGGATCAGGTCGACGCCGGCGAAGGCGAGCGCCACCTCCGGCGGTGGCTCGATCCCGAGCGCGGGCAGGTGGGTATCGGAGATGAGGCCGATCTTCACGCCAGCTATTGCTCGCTGGCCGGAACGGCGCCGTTGCCCTCGAGCCAGTCGAGCCAGGGCTCAGTGTACGCCTCGTGCTCCCAGAGGAAATCGAAGCCGGCCTGCTCCGCGAACATCTGGTCGAGGTCGCGGTCGCCGATGTGGAGGTAGCGGTGCACGTCGAAGCGGGTCTTCACGTCGTCGAGCATGTGCTTGAGCGCGATGAAGTCTGCCTCGATGTTCATGCGCTCCCAGATGGCGCGCTGCGAGGTGGCGGAGCGGTCCGAGCAGCTCCCGATGAGGAAGCCAAGGTCCCGTGCGCGCTGCACCATCTCAGTGGTGATCCGACCCGGAGGGTCGCCGAGCTCGAGGGTGCCGTCGATGTCGAAGCTGATCAGGAACTTTCCCCCAGGGAGCTCCAACGTGAATCCTTCACTATGGCTCCCGGCGTCCGCGTGCAGCGGCGTCCGGGGCCAGATAAGGCCGCGGGTCCGCTCAGTATACATGAGCGGACCCGCGGAGCAGGTCGCACGGCGAGCCGGCCGGCGCGACCGGCGCGGTGGTCTAGTCCGGGCTCGACCCCCACACCGTGAAGTTGCCGCCGGTGGGCATGGGCCCGCCGGAGACGCCGATGTTCGCCGGTACACTGATCTGGCGCGCGCCGGCTCGCCCCTGGATCTGCTGGATGCAGTCCGTGTGCTTCCAGAAGCGCGTGCGCCCGCTGCCGATGTTGCCGCCGGAGGGCGAGATTGGGAACGGGCTGCTGATGCTGATGTCGCCCTGGAACGCGTCCAGCGCATCGCCCAGCCCGATGCCGTGCGTGCGCAGGCCCTCCAGGTGGAACACGTGGAACAGGCTGAAGCCGTCGTACATGTTCTCGAACGAGAGGTCATCCGGCTTGATGCCGGCGCCCTCGTGCAGGCGCACGCCGACGTTGGCGCACGCCTCCTCGCACTCCTCGAGCGTGGGGAAGCCGCCGAAGCCGCGGGCGACCAGGTTGTCGCGCGCGTGGTTGAGGATGTAGACGGGCTTCTGCTTCATGTCGCGCGCCCGCTCAGCGGTCGTGAACAGGTACGCGGCCGAGGCCATGATCGGGATGTCGTTGTCGAACAGGTTCGCCGGCTTGGCGACCCAGCGCGCGTTGATGTAGTCCTCCGCCGGCAGCTCCTCCGGGCGGTGCTGGGCCCAGTAGCCCTCGGGGAACATTAGGCCGTTGTGGCGCGAGTTCTGCATGAATGGCGCCATCATGTCGTGCGACTTGCCGTACTTGTACATGTAGCGTTGGAACTGCGTCGCGGTGCCGAGCGACGCGGGGCCGGCCCACGGGTTGGTCCATTTCGCGTTGCCCGAGATCGTCGGCTCGGCGTTCGCGCCGCCCTGGTAGTAGCGGCCGTCGAGGTTGTGCCAGCTCTTCAGTACGAGGCACGTGTGCGCCAGCCCGTCGCCGATCGCCTGCGCAGCGACGACGATGCAGGCGGACATGCAGCCGGGGCCGGTCATGATGTACTTGACGTTGGTCAGCTCTGGCATGTTCTTGACCATCCACTCGCCGCTGAGCTGGGCGATGCCATCCAGCGGGTCGTCGGTCTGGTTGAACTTCTGGACCACGTCCATCGGGATCTCACGACCTGCGGGCCAGTGCGCGCCGGTCGTGGTCGAGGTGTCGAGCACGATGCCGTCGACGTCGGCGGGGTTCACGCCGGCGTCGGCGATCGCCTTGCGGCACGCGGCGATGCTCCACGCGCCGATGCAGTTCTCGGCGGTGCCGTCCCAGCGGCGCGCGGTGCCCTCGTGGCCGACGCCGACCGCTGCGACTTTGCCCTTGTGCTCCCACAGCCCGGGGTGCACGGCGGTGCGGAACATGGACATTGGAGGCATTGGAGTCTGTGGCATGCTTACCTCAATGTGTGCGCGGTGTTCGCGGAGCAGTCCCGGCTAGTCCGCGCTAGCTCACCACCTGCCACTCCGGCACCTTCTGGCCCGTCGCGGGGGTGGTCTCGAATATGACCTTGACCTTTGCGCCGATCGGGACGTCGTCCACGGCGCGGCCGGGAAGGTGCGAAAGCATCTTCACGCCGGGGTCCTCTTCGAGCTCGATCAAGGCGACGTTATACGGCTGGTCGGCCTGCAGCACCGCGATCGGCGAGTCGTAGACCACGCCGTACGAGTAGATCGTGCCGTTGCCGCTCACCTGCTTCCAGCTCATGTGCTGGAGCTGGTTAGAGCCACAGCCGCCGCACGTGGCCGCCGGCGGGTGCTGGAGCCGCTGGCAGCACGTCCAGTTCTGAATGACCAGCCGGTCCTCGTTCAGGGCGTCGAAGTACGGCTTGTCCAGTGCGTCGGGTACCGGGGACTGTTTCGGCATCTTTCTCCTCGTTGTGTGTACCCCGTGTGGTCGTCGAACTCCCTCGTGGGCGCTGCGTCGCCCCGAGAGCTCAACGTTCTGCGGTTGTGGCCGCGCGTGCGGCCGAGCGCTATGACGCCACGCTGCTCCCGGCACGCCGTTCGCGGCCCTCAGCCGTGCACGAACCCGCACCGTACCAGCGTGACTGCCGAACCGCCGAACGCGCCGCTCGCTCCGGTCGGCCGTGGCCCCAAGGCTATACCACGGCCGTAATCCACCTGACAAGCGCAGCCGCCGGTCCGCCTGATGTTATACGCCGCTGTCCTGGTGGACTCAACCGGTCAGCGCAACAGTGCCTGGAGTCTATCGGCCGGAGTGTCGTAGCCAAGAGTCTTCCGCGGTCGGGGGTTGAGCTTCGCTGCGACCGCATCTAGGTCGTCCTGGGTGAGGCCCGCGATGCTCGTTCCCTTCGGGAAGTATTGGCGCAGCAAGCGGCTGGTGTTCTCGTTCGTTCCGCGCTGCCAAGGGCTTCGAGGGTCAGCGAAGTAGGCGGCGAGCCCAGTGTTTGCAGTGACCGTCTTGTGGTCGGC
>VGPB01000099.1 GCA_016875695.1 Chloroflexota bacterium
CCCGCTGCGCACCTCCGACGCGACGTGGGACGTGTACGCTGCGCAGCGCGAGCGCTTCGAGCGGCCGGCGACGGCGGAAGGCACGTTGCTTACGCTCGACGCCGCGCGCGCGCCAGCGGAGCTCGCACGGGCGATCGCGGCGGCGCTGCCGGCGGCGACGTAGCCGCGCGACCGGCGCCGGAGCAGGGGGAGCGCATGCGACTCGGCATCCGCAGCTTCATCGGCGCGTGACGGGCATAGCGGCGGCGCTCGGCGTGGGCGGTCGCAGCCGCCGCCGACCGAGCCGGTGGAGCACGACGCGCTGCCGCCGAGCGACGTGCGCGAGCCGCCGCCGCTGCGCGAGCAGCACCACACGGCGCCCACGTAAGAGCGGGGCCGCCCCGCGGGCGCTCGTAGCCACCGCGCTCGCTGCGCTTGACGGAATGGCCACGCGCTCTACGCTGCAGGCATCACGCAGCGCTCGAGATCCACTGGAGGTCCCTTAGGGCTGAGAGGTGGCTCGCCGCCAACCCCTCGAACCCAATTACGATCATCCGTGCATAGGAATGCGGTTCGGCTTCCGAACGTCAGGCCGGCGATCTGGGCGCGTAGTGTGCCAATCTGCTGCCGATCGCAGCATGCTGCGCACTGCGTGTCCTCGACCGGCCCGGGGCACCTCGGCGGCAGCGGGCTCGCCTGTTGATAAGGACCCGAGATGCGACCGACCACGCCCCTGCACGTCGTGCCTTCGCGCGCCACGCGCGCGCCATGCACGGTTCGTCGAAGTCACCCACTCGCTCGGCTCGCGCTCGCCGTCGCCGTGCTCGCGCTGACAGCAGGGTGCGGCAGCGACGCCGCCGCGCCGCGAACGCTCGTGGTGCTCACACACGACTCGTTCGACATGCGCGCGCAGCTGCTCGAGGCATACGAGCGCGAGCACGACGTGAAGGTCACGCTGCTCAAGGGCGGCGACGCGAACGCCGTCGTCAACCGCGCGATCCTGAACGCCGGGCGGCCGGAAGCCGATGTGCTGTACGGCGTCGACAACCTGACGTTCGCGCGCACTGCTGGCAAGGGCCTGTTCGACGACTTCACGGCGACGCGGCGCGCGCAGATCCCGGACGACGTGCGCGCGCAGTTCGGCGACTCGCATGCCGTGACACCGATCGGCGTGGGTTACGTCGCGCTGAACTTCGACCGCGCGCAGGGGCAGCCGCCCGCGCGCTTCGAGGAGCTGACGCAGCAGGCGTGGCGCGGCAAGCTGGTCGTCGAGGACCCGACGACATCGTCGCCGGGGCTGCAGTTCCTCGCGACGACGGTGGCATACTTCGGCGAGAGCGGCGCGTACACGTGGCGCGAGTACTGGCGCGAGCTGCGCCGCAACCACGTGCTGGTGGCCGATGGGTGGGACACCGCGTACAACACGCACTTCACGCGCAACGGCGGCGACCGCCCGCTGGTCGTCTCGTACACCACGAGCCCCGCGGCGGAGGTGTTCTTCAGCGAAGGCGCGCTCAAGGAGCCGCCGACGATGAACGTGCTGCCTGCGGGTGCGCGGCTGTTCCGACAGGTCGAGGCGGCGGGCGTGCTGGCGGGTGCGCGGCAGCCGGAGCTGGCGCGTGCGTTCGTCAACTTCATGCTGCGCGACGAGTTCCAGCGGCAGATCCCGGAGACGATGTTCGTGTACCCCGTAATCCCCGGGATCGAGACACCCGACTGGTGGCGGTGGGCGCGCATCGACGTGCAGCCCGCGCCACTGAGCGTGGACGCGGCGACGGTGGAGCGCTGGCTGCGTGAGTGGAGCGAGGTGATGCGCCGGTGAGCGCGCGCGCGGGGCGCGTGCTGGTGGCACTGCCGCTGCTGGTGCTGTTGGCGGTGTTCCTCGGCTGGCCGGTCGGCACGCTCGTCGCGCGCGCGCTCGCGCTCGACGAGGGCGGCGCGGGGGAGACGCTGCGCACGCTCGCGGCAGATCGCTACTACTGGGAGCGTGCCGCGTTCACGGCGGGCCAGGCGCTCGCGTCGACGGCGCTGACGCTGCTCGTGGGCGTGCCGGCGGCGTACGCGCTCGCGCGCGTGCGCTTCCCCGGGCGCGCGCTGCTCGTCACGCTGCTCACGGTGCCGTTCGTGCTGCCGACGCTGGTGGTCGCGCTGGCGTTCCAGCAGCTGCTCGGCCCGCACGGCTGGCTGAACGACGCGCTGGCGCTCGTGGGGCTGGGTCCGCTGCGGCCGCTCGGCACGCTGTGGGCGGTCCTCGCGGCGCACGTTTTCTACAACGTGTCGATCGTGGTGCGGCTCGTAGGCGCCGCCTGGTCGACGCTCGATCCCGCCACCGAGGAGGCGGCGCGCACGCTCAGCGCGGGCCGCCTACGGGCGTTGACCGCGTCGACGCTGCCGCAACTGAGACCCGCGATCGCGGCGGCCGGCGCGCTGGTGTTCCTGTCCTGCTTCACGTCGTTCGGTGTCGTGCTCGTGCTCGGCGGCGGGAACCCGCAGCTCGATACGCTCGAGGTGGTGGTGTACCGGCTGACGACGCGCCTGGTGGACTTGCCCGCCGCGGCGACGCTCGCGCTGGTGCAGATCGGCGGAACGCTTGGCGCGGTCGCGGTGTACGGGATGCTGCAGCGGCGCGGCGGGACGCTGCGCCCGAGCGTCGCGCCGCTGCGACCGTGGCGTGCGCTGCGGCCGGGTGCGCGCGTCCTGCTGTCGGTGCTGGTCGGCACGTTGGTTACGTTCGTCGTGCTGCCGCTAGCCGCGCTCGTGCACGCGGCGTTCACGCTCGGGGCGAGCGAGCTCGTGACAGGGCGGCACGTGCAGGCGCTGTTCCGCGACACGGGGCACGTGTCGTACATCGCGCCGCTCGACGCGTTGCGCTGGAGCCTGACGTTCGCGGTGGGCGCCAGCGTCACGGCTACGGCGATCGCGCTCGCGGCGGCGCTCCTGCTGCGCAGGCTGCGCGGACGCGCGGGCGCCATGGCCGATGCGCTGCTTATGGCGCCGCTCGCGGTGCCCGCGGTCGTGCTGGGGTTCGGCTACTTGGTCACGTTCAACCGCGGCGCGCTGGATCTGCGCGGGTCGCCGTGGCTGGTGTTCGCGGCGCACACGCTGCTCGCGTACCCGTTCGTGCTGCGCGCACTGCTCGCCGCGCTGCGCGCGCTCGACCCGCAGCTCGTGGAGGCGACGCGCACGCTGGGCGCGTCGCCGCGGCGCGCGTGGCGGTACGTGGAGCTCCCGCTCGTGGCGCCGGCGCTCGCCGCCAGCGCGGCGTTCGCGTTCACGATCTCGATCGGCGAGTTCGGCAGCACGCTGCTCCTGCAGCAGCGCGAGTTCGCGACGATCCCGATCGCGATCTACAATGCGCTCGCGCGGCCAGGCGATGCGAACGTGGGGCGCGCGCTGGTGCTCGCGTGCGGGCTGCTGCTCGTCACCGGCATCGCCGTGGCGCTCATCGACCGGGTACGATACCGCGTGACCGGCGTGCTCTAGCCGCCCGGCGAGGGAGACACGTCGAGGCAACTGTGGCGGCACTCACGGTCGACTCGTTGTCGCGCACGTTCGAGCCGAACATGCATGCGGTGCGCGACGTATCGTTCACGGTCCCGGACGGCCGCATCGCGGCACTGCTCGGACCGTCCGGGTGCGGCAAGAGCACGCTGCTGCGGCTGATCGCGGGGCTCGAGCGGGCGGACCGCGGCGCGGTGTACCTCGACAATCGCGAGGTCACGCGGCTGGAGCCGCAGCGCCGCGGGGTCGGGCTGATGTTCCAGGAACTCGCGCTGTTTCCCCACCTGCGCGTGTTCGACAACGTCGCGTTCGGGCTGCGCATGCTGCACTGGCCGAAGGTGCGGCGCGCGCGGCGCGTCGCGGAGATGCTGGACCTCGTCGGGCTGACTCGGCTGGCGAACCGGCGCATCGATGAGCTGTCCGGTGGCGAGCGGCAGCGCGTGGCGCTGGCGCGCACGCTGGCGCCGGCGCCGGCAGTGCTGCTGCTGGACGAGCCGCTCGGCGCGATCGACGAGCCGCGCAAGCGACTCCTGCGCGATGACCTGCGGGCGCTGCTGCGCGAGGTGCGCACGACGGCGCTGCTGGTGAGCCACGACCTGCGCGACGCGGTGGCGATCGCGGACGACGTGATCGTGATGGACGCGGGCAGCGTGCTGCAGACGGGGGAGCTCGCGCGTGTGCTCGGGTTCCCCGCGACTGTGGCGGTCGCGGAGCTCGTCGGCTACGCGACGCTCGTGCTCGGCGAGGTGCAAGGCGGCACGGTGGCCGAACGCGATGTCGGCGCGGTGGCGGTGCCGCTCGGCATGCCGCTGGACGGGCGCGCGCGCGTGATGGCGCACCCCACGACGCTGCTCGCGGTGCCGGCGCGCCGCGGGCTGGGCTGCGGCGTGGTCGGCAGTGTGCTGGCACGTCGGCCGGACGGTCCGCAGCACGTGCTGGACGTCGCGCTGGGCGCGCGGCGCGTGGAGGCGCGGTGGGAGTGGGATCTCGATCCGCCGCCGCTGGGCGAGCGCGTGGAGCTGGCGGTGCGGCCGGGCACGCTGCGCTACTTCACGCCAGGCGGCGCGATCCTCGAGGGCGGCACGGCAGCGCACGCTGCACAGTAGCCGTACCGCTCAGGCAGGCGTAGGATTATTGTGATGCGCGTACCGGCGATGCGGCGGCCGGACTCGGAAGCGCGTGTGCTGCGCGCGCTCGCCGAGGGCCTGCGCGACCTGCCTCCGCGCGCGCGCGTGAACGAAGTGCTGCAGATGGTCGTGGACCTGGCGACAGCCGAAGCGCGCGCGCGTTATGGCGCGCTCACGGTGACCGACGTGCACGACCGCACGCAGGGCTTCTTCGTGTCGGGGCTGAGCGAGCAGCAGCTGCACGGGCTGCGCACGTCCCCGCAGGGGCACGGGCCGCTGGGCACGCTGCGCGCGGACGGCCGCCCGTTGCGCATCGACGACGTGCAGGCGGACCGCAAGGCGTTCGGGTTCCCGCCGCGGCACCCGCACATGCGCTCGCTGCTGGGCGTGCCGCTGTGGGCGTGCGGCGACGTGCGGGGCTCGCTCTATGTCACGAACCGTCGCGACGGCCGCCCGTTCGACGACGACGACGAGCGCGCGTTGGTGGTGCTCGGCGAGCACGCGTCGCGCGTGATCGAGGAGCGCTGGTAGGACTATCGACGGCCCTCTGGGCCGGAGACCCGCGCGCCCACGCCGTTCTTCTGGGCGACGGCGGGACCAGCCTTGAGGGTTCGCGAGCGCTGGCCGTCGCGCACCGAGGATCTGCCCCTAGCCGCCGGTCAGCTCGCGCGGGAGCGGGAACGTGAAGCGCGCCTCGTCGCCGACGTTGACGCCGTTCGTGCGGAACCACCGGGCCGGGGCCTCGACGGCGTACTGGTAGTCGGTACCGGGCGTGACGAGCTGCTCGTCCTCCGCGCGCATCTCGCGGATCTCGACGATGCGATGCGTGGCGCTGACGAAGGCGATCGCGAGGTCAATGTAGGTGTTCTTCATCCAGAAGGAAGTGCGCCCCACCTCGCGGTAGTAGAAGAGCATGCCGCGCTCGTCGAGCTGGCGACGCCCGGACAGGCCGATGCTGTACTCAGTGGGAGGCGGCACCTCGACGGACAGGCGGGCGACGGTGGCGTCCGCGCGCACGAACTCGATCACAGACAGCTGCGAGCGCGGCGTGGAGGCGGTGCTGGCGACGGGCTCGCCGGCGCTGGGCGCGTCGTTCGCGTCGCCGTCGCACGCGAGGAGCGCGAGCGCAGACGCCAGGACGAGGAGCGCGAGCGGGCGTGGCACGCCGCCGATCGTATCGGTGTCGCGGTCTGCGTGCCACGCGCCGCGCGTTGACGGCGCTGCGGGGCGTCGGTAGCGTCGAACGCATGGCTACCGATCCGCTCTCGCTCGCGCTCGCGCTGTGGCCGCAGGCGCGGGACACCGGCCGCATCGACGATCCGGCGCAGCTCGACGTGCTGCTGGACGCGATCGGGCGGCCGGGCGCGCCGTGGTACGACTGCGGACTGCGGCACACGTTCGCGTGCTTCACGCCGGACGCGGAGGCGGTCTGCGCGCTGCCGACGGGCGAGCGCGCGGCGAACGACGGCGACGCGCGCTTCCTCGCGCACCTGCTGATGACGCGCGTGCTGCTCGCCACCGGCCTCGGCGTCGACGAGCGGGTGGCGCGGGCGGTCGCCGAGGCGCACGCGCTGTCGTGGGTGACGGCGGGTGGCGCGCCGTACCATCAGTCGCCCCTCGTGCTCGCGACCTCGCTCTGGCTCGTGGCGCTGGACGCGGACGGCGAGTCCGACCACCCGCTGCCGATCGACTGGTCGCCGGACTGCTACCGCGAGCACGACTGGTGGGACCCGGAAGAGCGCCTGTACTCGCACTACGACGTGCGCGAGCGCGCGCTGGACTGGGCGGTGTACGCGAGCTACGACGCGAAGCGCCACGCGGGCGTCTCGCTGTACACGATCGCCGAGCCGCTGCTGCGGCTGGAGGCGGATGGCCGGGCGCGGCTGGCAGTGAGCCAGCTGGGGAGCGGTCACGACATCAGCGACCGGCCGCCGGCGACGGCGATCCTGGAGCGCAACCGCATCGCGCTGCAGCTGCGCGAGTTCCACGCGCGCACGAACGGCGCGGGGCCGGGCCAGGAAGGCTAAGCCGGCGGCGGGGCGAGCCGGGGCGCGCCGGCGGAGCCGTCCGGGGGAGCCGGCAACAGGGCGGCGGCCTCGATCAGCTCGAGTACCTTCAGCAGCTCGCGGTCGTCGCGGCCGGCGCTCTCGGGGATGTGGTAGCCGCCGAGGTCGTCGACGACGCCCTTGTGGTCGTCGATGACGAAGTCCGGCAGCACGTGCACGTTGAACTCGGCGAGACGTTCGCGGTAGCCCCAGAGCGGCTTCACGAAGTATGCGGTGACGTACTCGTGCAGCCCGTGGTGCTCCATGTCCCACTTGCGGATGCCGACGCCGGACCACACGTAGATGGCGTGGCCGGAGTCGCGCAGGCGCTGGAAGACCTCCAGCGCGTGGTTGCGCAGGCGTCCGTCCCACATCACGAGCGTGTGGTCGACATCGAAAAAGACGTTGAGCTTGCGCATGGGGTGCTCCGCGGCGGGGACAGGCATCATGGCCCGGCGAGCGCCGTTCGACAACCGGGAGTGCGTATTGCCCGCTCCCGGTAAGGTAGGCGGCGTGACGACGCTCCGGCTGCGCGCCGCCGGGTCGCTGGCCGCCGTTCTGCTGTCCGCCTGGGCAGCTGCAGCCGTCGCGTGCTCGGGGGAGCCGGCGGCGGCGCAGCCGAGCCTCGCGGCGGCCACGG
>VGPB01000100.1 GCA_016875695.1 Chloroflexota bacterium
GGTCAGCGTGCGCGCGCGGGCGTGGGCGTCGCGGCCGGCGCGCGGCGGCGCGGGCGCAGGCGCAGCCACGTGGTCGCAGCGAGCGCGGCGGCGAGGCTGAACCACGTCGCGGCGTACTCGAGGTGGGGGATCTGCGGGCTGAGCACTACGAAGTGGCGATCCGGCAGCGCGCCCGGCACGAAGTTCGTCGCCGGCGCGCGCTCGCCCTCGATGACGTACCACGACAGCAGCTCGACGCCGAGGCGCGGCCGCATCGCGACCGGGTCAACGCGCGACCAGGCGCCGGCGGTGGTCTCGCGTGCGCGCTCTTCGGGCACGTAGCGCGCGAGGCCGATGACCGTGGCCGGCGCGTCGCGGTCGAGCGCGGCGAGCACGACGTCCTTGCGCTCGAGGGGGTACCACCCGCGATTGACGAGCAGCGCGGGGCCGCCGCCTTCCGGCAGCAGCGCCTGCACGATCTCCTCGCCCTTCGTGTCGAAGCGGATGCGGTTCGCCAGCAGCAGCACGGTCGGGTCCCAGTGGCCACTGACCGTGACGCGATGAAAGTCGAGGTCCACGGGGTCGTGGCGGAGCGCGTCGGCCCAGGCGAGCGGCGGCGCGGCGACCTGCGCCTCGCGTCGCGCCTCAGTGCGCTCGGACTCGCGTGCGCGCAGCAGCTGCCAGCCGCCGAGCGCGAGCAGCACGGCGAGCGCGAGCACGACGAGCGGGAGCAGCATGATGACGGGGCGCACGCGCACGAGCCGTATTGTCGCACGGCGGGCGCCGGCCCCCCCGTAGGGGGCGCGGCTAGATCCAACGGCGCCGGCGGGACACGGCCAGCATGCCGCCGGTCACGGCGAGCGCGATGGCCTAGGCCATCGCGTAGCCTCAGCGCCAGCCGAGCTCCGGCATGTGCGTGAAGTTCATGCCGTAGAGGCCGGTGAGGAAGGTGAGCGGGATGAAGATCGTGGAGATGACGGTGAGCACCTTCATGATCTGGTTCAAGCGGTTGCTGGCGCTGGAGGGGTAGACGTCCATCAGGCTGGAGCTCACGCCGCGCAGCGTCTCGACGGTCTCGATCAGTTGGACGCTGTGGTCGTAGGCGTCGCGGAGATAGACGCGTCGCGGGCTCAATGAGCGGCGTGTCGTCGCGCTTGAGGCGGCCGAGCACGTCGCGCAGCGGCCAGATGGAGGAGCGCAGGCGCGCGAGCTCGCGCTTGATGGCGTGCAGGTCGCGCAGAGTCGCGGGACTCGGGTCGCGCACGATCGCGTCCTCGACGTGATCCAGCTCGTCGTCGACGCGCTCGAGCACGTCGAAGTGGGTATCGACGATCGCGTCGACGAGCGTGTAGGCCGACGCGTCGCTGCCGGCTTCGCGCAGGCGGCCGCCGTTGCGGAGCTGGCTGCGAGTGCGCTCGAACACGTCGCTGACCACGCCCTGCTGCACGGTCACGACGCACGCGCCGGTCAGGACGCGGTTCACCTGCTCGGAGGCGATGGTCATCTCCGACGTGGGGCTCATGAGCATGCGCAGCAGGACGAGCACGTAGTCGTCGTAGCTCTCGAGCTTGGGCCATTCGTGCGTCTCGTGGAGGTTATCGATGTCGAGCGGGTGGAGGCCGAGCCGCACGCCGAGCGCGTTCGCGAACGCGCTGTCGATCGGGCCCTCGACGTCGAGCCACACGCGCGCGCCGGGCGGCGATGTCGTACTCGCGCAGATTGCGCGCGCTGTACTCCAGCACGCGGATGCGTGGCTCAGCTGCGGGGCCGGGCGAGGTCATGCGTGGTCCTGCGTCGGGTGCACGTGGAGTGTAGGCGTGGCTCGGCGGCGGCGCACTCGCGCGTGCTCGCGACTCGTCATGGGCACGTACCGCGTCTCGGGTGTACAGTGCCGCGCACTCGGAGCGTCGCGATCCGATGGCGGGGCGCGCGACGAGGACGCGACGCGCAGCCGTCCGGGCTGAGCGTCGCAGGGACGCTCGCTCGGCCCAGACGGCTGCGGCGACGCGGCCTGACGATTGGCGGCGAATGGAGCGCGCGACGTGCGGGCCTGTCTCGTGCTCGCATACCGATGATGCGGCCGCAACCCAGTGACACGCCCCCCTCCCCCGACCCATGGGACCCGGCGCAGTACGCGCGGTTCGCCGCCGAGCGTGCGCAGCCGGCCTACGACCTCGCCGCGCTCGTCGAGCGGCCGCCCGCGGCGGCTCCGGTCGCGCGCATCGTCGACCTCGGCTGTGGGGCGGGCGAGCTTACGGCGTGGCTCCACCGCGAACTTGGCGCGACGTCGACACTGGGCATCGATCGCTCGCCGTCGATGCTCGAGCGTGCGAACGCGTTGCACGCCGCCGGGGTGCGCTTCGCGCGGGAGGAGATCGGCGCGTTCGTCGCGGCGGGACCGCCGGCGGGCGGCCCGTTCGACCTCGTGTTCTCGAACGCGGCGCTGCAGTGGGTGCCGGCGCACGAGGCGCTATTCCCGCAGCTATGGGCGCTGGTGGCGTCGGACGGACAGCTCGCCGTACAGCTGCCCGTCAACGACCAGCACCCCTCACAGTCGATCGCGCGGCAGCTGGCCACTGAGGCGCCGTTCGCCGAGGCGCTCCGCGGCTACGCCGGTTTCACCCCGCCGTATGCGCCGGAGTGGTACGCGGGCGTGCTGCGCGAGCTGGGCGCGGCGCGCTGGGTAGTGCGGGTGCACGTGTACGGGCACGAGCTGAGGGACACAGCGGCGGTCGTCGAGTGGATGCGCGGGACACTGCTCACGGCGTTCGCAGAGCGGCTGGCGACCGGGGCTTTCGCCGCGTTCACAGCGGAGTACGCCAGGCGCCTGCAACAGGCGCTCGGCGAGCAGCGGCCGTACTTCCTGACCTATAACCGGCTGCTGCTGTGGGCGCACAAGTGAGCGGCGTAGCGCGGGCCTCGGCGCACCGCGCTCAGCGCAGGCGCACGTCCCACATCGCCAGCAGCATGCCGACCCAGATGAGCACGAGGAACGACGCGAACGACCCCGTGAACGCCGGCCAGAACGGCAGCGAGCGGCCGAGGTCGCTCGCGGGGCCGGCGAGTATCAGCGCGACGACGAGCGCGCCGCCACCCAGCACGCCCGCGCCCGCGACGACGGCGACCACGACCAGCAGGGCGTGGACGAGCCGGGCGTGGACGTAGTCGCGCTCCTCGTGCACGGCGAACCAGTCTACGGCAGGGAGGGGGCGCGCGGCCTACTCCGGCTGACGGCGCACGATTAGCACATCGGCGGCGGCGATCGTGGTCAGCGTGTTCACCACGGCGGGCGCGCCGAGGATGTAGCGCCGCCATTGCTGCTTCTCGACGTCGAGCGTGAAGACGGCGGCGTTGGTGAACTTCTGCGCCTTGATAAACGCCTGCAGGTCCTTCGTGTCGGCGACGACGAGCACAATGCCGCCTGCCGGCGGCGACTTCGCGAGGGTGGGGCTGCCCGGCGGGGCGTACGTGAAGCCCTTCTCGAGCGTCGTCGGGTCGCTGCCCGGGTTCGTCACGACCACGTCGACGCTGCCGGCCGCCTTGGCGGCGGGCGCGGTCGCTTCGAGCTCGCTGTCGCTGCGAAGCGTGATCTTCGTGACCGCAACGCCACCGAAGCTCACCGCGACGCCCTTGACGAAGCCTGAGCCGGTGATGACGACGACGATGCCTCCTGCGAGGGGGCCCTCGTCAGGGGTCGCGGACTTCGCCGTGGGCGCCGGGCCCTTGTAGGTGAAGCCGGTCGCGAGCGAGCCCTCGAGACTGCCGACCTTGACCGTCACGGCGACCTGCCCGCCGCTGTCGCGCGCGGGCGTGACCGCGGTAATCGAGGTCGTGCTCGCGACGACGACGCCGGTGGCCGCGACGCCTCCGATTGTGACTGTGGTGCCGGTGGCGAAGTTCGTGCCGGTGATGGTGATCGCGGTGCCCCCAGCCAGCGGCCCGTTCGTGGGCGCGACCGCCGTGACGGTGAGCGTGCCGGGGGTGGTGTACGTGAACGCGCTCGCCATGGTGCCGCTGACGAGGTCCGCGTCCGTCACGGTGACCGCCACCTGGCCGGCTGCGCCGGCCGGCGTCTTCGCGGTGATCGAGGCGGCGCTCACGATGACGACATCGATCGCCTAGACGTCGCTGAACTTCATCGTGGCGCCGGCGAGCAAGCCGGTGTCGGTGATGGTGATGGCGGTACCGCCCGCCGTGGGCCCGGTGTTGGGCGTGACGGTGGTCACCGTCCGCGCCGGGTTTGCGGTCTAGTTGAAGGCGCGGGGCAGCGTGGCCGCCTGCGCGTCCGGGTTTGTGACGGCCATCGCGCTGACGCCGGCGCTCTTCGCGGGCGTCTTCGTGGTGATCGAGGCGGCGCTCGCGGCGACGACGTCGGTCGCGGCGGTGCCCCCGAAGGTCACCGTCGCGCCGGCGACGAAGTTCGTGCCGGTGATCGTCACGGTCGTGCCGCCTGCCGCGACGCCGCTCGTGGGTGCGACGGCGGCGACGGCGGCGACGGCGGCGCGGGCAGCGGGTTGTACGTGTAGCCGGCGGCGCGCGTGCCGCTCTGGCCGTCGGGGTTGGTGACGGTGACCGCGACAGCGCCGGGGGCGGAGCGCGCGGGTGTGACCGCGGTGAGCGTGGTCCCCCTTGTGACGAGCACGCTCACCGCGGCCGTGCCGCCGAGCGTGAGCGTCGCGCCAGCGACGAAGCCGGTCCCGGTGACGGCGATGCTCGTGCCGCCGTTCACGGTGCCGGACGCCGGCGCGACGCTCATGACGACAGGCGCGACCGCGGCGGTGTACGTGTAGCCCGCGACCAGCGTGCGAACTGGCCGCCGACGTTCGTGACGCCCACGTCGGCGGCGCCGATCGGGCGCGCGGGCGTCGTGGCCGTGATCGTCGTGGCGCTGGCGACGACGACGCTCGTGGCGGGCGTGCCGCCGATAGTCACGGTCACGCCCGCGACGAAGCTCGAGCCGCTGATGCTGATCGCCGTGCCGCCCACCGACGGGCCGAGCGCGAACGCGGCCGCGGTGACCGTCGGCACCGGAGCCGCGCCCGCGTGGCCGAGCCAGAGCAGCAAAGGGCCTGCCGCGTACAGCGGCACGGCGGCGAGCAGCGCCGCGCGAGTGAGGCGCAGGACGTACGTCATCGCGGTGATCGTGGGGTCGCGTGGCCGCCCGTGGGATCGGGGGAAGGGCGCGGGGCTCCCTCGCGCACCCCGATCCCGCGCCCGTCGTGGGAGCCCGGGCTGCACACGGGCGGCGCGCGGCGGATCGTGCGATGCTTCGCGGCGCACGAGGGAGCGGCGATGAGCGTGCGCATTGGGCTGTCGCTGTCGGCGCTGCCGTTCGCCTCGGCGCGGTCGCTGTGGCGCTGGGTCGAGCGCTGCGAGGCGAGCGACGTGGACTCGCTGTGGCAGACGGACCGGCTTGTGTCGTCCGACCCGTTCCTGGAGCCGCTCGCGTTCGCCGCGGCGCTCGCAGGCGGCACTGAGCGGCTGAAGTTCGGCATGAACGTGCTGGTGCTGCCGCTGCGCGACCCGCTGGTGCTCGCGAAGCAGTGCGCAAGCATCGATTATCTAAGCGGGGGCCGGCTGCTGCCCGCCTTCGGCGTGGGCGGCGACGCCGCGGTCGAGTGGGCGGCCACGGGACGCGACGCGCGCGTGCGCGGCGCGCAGGCCGACGAGGCGCTGGCGATCTGCGCGCGGCTGTGGGCCGGCGAGCGTGTTACGTTCGAGGGCGCGCACTATCGCTATCGCGACGTGGCGATCGCGCCGCTGCCCGTGCAGCGACCGCTTCCGCTGTGGATCGGCGGCTCGAGCGCGGCGGCGGTCCGCCGCACGGCGCGCATCGGCACCGGATGGATCGCGGGCATCCAGACGGCGGCGCAGGTGGCGCCGGTCGTGGCCGCGATCCGCGAGGCCGCGCGCGCGGCCGAGCGTCCGGTTGCCGACGACCACTACGGCGCGGGATTCGCGTTCCGCTTCGGCGGCTGGGACGAGCCAGCGGTGCAGCAGGCCGCGGCGGGCATCGCGCGGCTTGCGCCGGCGGGCGATCCGCGCGAGTACCTCGCGGTCGGCGACGCCGCGGCGATCGTCGAGCGCGTGCAGCAGTACGTGGCGGCCGGCGTGTCGAAGTTCGTGCTGCGCCCGCTCGCCGCGGGCGACGCGGACGTAATGGCGCAGACCGAGCGGCTGATCGCCGAGGTGCTGCCGCAGGTGCACGGCCGGTGAGCGACGCCTCGGCGCCCGCGCAGGCGGAGCTGCGGACGCTCGCGCTGCGCCCGCAGCACGTGGCGGCCGGCGCGCGCTTCGCGCCGTTCGCGGGGTGGGAGATGCCGCTGCAGTATGCGGGCATCGTCGCCGAGCACGAGGCGGTGCGCGAGCGCGCCGGGGTGTTCGACGTGTCGCACCTCGCGCGCGTGTGGGTGGAGGGTCCGGGCGCGGGCGCCGCGCTGCGCCGCGTCACGACGTACGACGTGACGCGGCTGGCGGTAGGCGCGGCGCACTACTCACTGTACTCCGATGAGCGCGGCGGCATCGCGGACGACGTCTTCGCCTACCGCCTCGGCGACGAGCGTTGGCTCGTGGTGCACAACGCCGCGAACGCGTCCGCCGACCTCGATCGTGTGCGCGCGGCAGCCGGCCCGCTGGTGCACGACGCGACCGACGAGACCGTGTTGCTGGCGGTGCAAGGGCCGCGCGCGCCCGTGCTGCTGCGCGGGCTGCTCGGCGAGGCGTATGCAGCGTTGCCGCCGCGCGGCTGCGCTGAGCTCGAGTGGCGCGGCACGCGCGTGCTGGTGGCGCGTACCGGGTACACGGGCGAGGACGGCGCGGAGTGCAATGTGGATCGCAGGCACGCCGCCGCGTTCTGGGAGGCGTGCCTGCAGGGCGGCGCCGAGCCCGTGGGGCTCGGCGCCCGGGACACGCTGCGGCTGGAGGCGGCGCTGCCGCTACACGGCCACGACCTGGACGCCTCGACCGACCCCTACGAGGCGGGGCTCGGCTTCGCCGTGACGCTGGACGACGTCGCGGCGTTCACCGGGCGCACGGCGCTTGTGCGGCTGGCGGCCGCGCCGCCGGCGCGGCGCCTCGTGTGCGTGCAGGCGGACGAGCGTGGCGCGCCGTTCCGCGCAGGCTACGCGGTGCTGGGCTCGACGGAGCCCGGGGCCG
>VGPB01000101.1 GCA_016875695.1 Chloroflexota bacterium
CGTGCCGAGCGTCCGAACCACGTCTGGTCGTACGACTTCGTCCTCGACCGCACCGCCGACGGGCGGCCGTTGCGCATGCTCACGATCATCGACGAGTTCACGCGCGACTGCCTGGCGATCGACGTCGTCCGGCGGTTGAACTCGCGAGATGTGCTCGCGCGGCTCGCCGACCTCTGCGTCGAGCGCGCGGTGCCGGAGCACATCCGCTCGGACAACGGGCCGGAGTTTGCGGCGAAGGCGGTGCGCCGCTGGCTGGCGCGGGTCGGCGTGCAGACGCTCTTTATCGAGCCGGGCAGTCCATGGGAGAACGGCTACATCGAGTCCTTCAACGGCAAGCTGCGTGACGAATGCCTCAACCTCGAGCGCTTCCGAGGCGCAGGTGCTCATCGAGCGCTGACGCCTGGAGTACAACCACCGGCGCCCGCACAGCTCGCTCGGGTACCGGCCACCAGCACCCGAGGCCATCGAACCGAACTGGCTGGAGATCGCCGCCGGACTCACTCATCAGGTGGTATCAAATGCGCGGGCAGGTCAGGCAGCTCCGGCGCGTGCAGGCGGCGCACTGTCTCGACGATCATTGCTGCCGCGAGCGTGTCCGGCAGCCGCCCGGTGTTGACCATCAGGTCGTACAGGTACGGCGACCGGTAGTCGATGCCCAAGTATTTGTGGTGCCAGGCCTCGCGCTGCTTGTCCGAGTCGTGCACGCGCGCGGTCGCCGCGTCGAGCGTGATCTGGTCGCGCTCGGCGACGCGGCGGGCGCGCTCCTCGGGCGCGCAGACGACGCGCACGTGCACCGCGTCGGTGCGGTCCGCGAGGATCGCCTGGCCGCCCCGGCCCACGAGCACGACGTCGCCCTGATCGGCGAGCCCGCGCATCACTGCTCGCAGCGCGTCGATGTAGCGCTGGTCGGGCGGCAGCATTTCGGCGGCGGCGGCCTCGGCGTAACTGCGGCCGTACGCATGCGCGAGGCCCGACGCCTCGAACCCGCTGGTGCCGACGGCGTTGCCGATGGCCGAGAGCGCGTTCAGCACCTGGCGACCGAAGCCGCCGGTGCGCTCGTCGAGCGCCTCGACGTCGTCCGCGGACCAGCCGAGCGCATCCACGGCCTCGAGCATGATCTCGCGGTTCGCGAGGCGGTACCCGAGCGTGCGCGCGACGTGGCGCGGCACGTCTCCCATGGATCCGAGATGGCCGGTGAGCGTCACGATCGCCATCGCGTCTGCCTCCCACTGCTGGTGCGCGTGCGCGCTGCTGTGCACATCTTACTGTGGCGATCGAAGGCTGCACACGGCTCGATGGCCGGACGGCGTTGTGGTCGTGCGAACAAGCACAAGCGTGCACCGCGGCGAGCCACCTCGGAGCGCTGGGGGCGATGCATGTGGGTGATGCGGCGGGGCGATGCGGCGAGCGGGCGCTGGGCGGAGGAGCGAACAGGAAGCGGTCACAGGGGTGACCGTGGCGCGCGCTCGCGGCTTCTACCATGGCGTGTGACGCAGCATATGCTCCGACTCAGCGCGTTAATTGCAGGCGCGACGCTGCTGTTGGCTGCCGCAGCGATGCCGCTGCGCAGCAGGGCTCGAGCGTGGAGCCGTGCCCGGACGGCCAGTCCGGCTCCGTGCTGCGCTGGCCAAACGGGAACCTCGAACGACACTGTGTGGTCGCGGCCGGCTATGGCTCCGGCGGCGTCACCGTGTACGCCGGCGGGGCGACGGCGACCGCGAGCGGCGGGTCGGCGAGCGTGCAGTCGGCGTCGATGACGGTGATCGGGGGCAGCGTCACGAGCAGCGGCGGCGCCGCGCAGGCGGAGGGCGCGGCGGTGTCTGTGATCGGCGCGCCCGTGTCGGTCACGAGCGAGTGCAGCAACGGCGTGTGCAGCACCACGACGTGCGTCGATGGCGCCTGCAGCACGGCGGTTCCGAGCACGCTCGCCGTAGCCCGGCCGATGCCGCGTTTCACCGACCACTACGTGTCGACGCACCGTGCAACCGAGCCCGAATCGGCCACGTGCCCCCGCCCTTCGCGACGCACACTGCGGGGCAGGGAGTGTGCGTCGCGACGCCAACGGCCCTCGCAACGTTGCAAAAACGTTACGTCAGCACCGCGATGCGCGTCGTCTGCGCCGTCAGCGCACGGCAAGCTCGCGCCGGCTGCTCGCGCGGTCGCGCGTTGCGAGGCATCTGGCATGCACGGGCCGCCGCGTCGGGCAGTCGCGGAAGCTCGCGCTGTGCGACCCTCGAACCGCGCAGCTGTGAGGCAGGCGGCGCTGAGCGGTCGGTAACGCATGGTCGGTCGAGAGCGGGAGGCGGAGAGCGGCGAGCGCACGCTGCAGCGACTGGAACGCGCGATCGAGGCGGCAGACCCCGCGGTCTGCGCGCTGCCGCCAACAGGGTGCGGTCCGCTACTGCGACGAGTGCGGAGCGGCGATTGTCGACGTGCCCGCGTTGACGGCCGCACTCAACGAGCGGAACGATGACCGCGAACGCGTGCGGGCGGTGATGGACGCGCTTGTCGCGGCGGGCGTGGACGTGGGCGACACGCAGAGCCCGAACTACTGCAGCCGCCAGGGCGAGCTGACGCAGACGAGCAACATGTAGCGCGCGCGAGCGGCTACACGGTTGCGGCCGCCGCCCGGAGCGCGGCGATCGTGTCCGGCTCCACGCCGAGCTCCGCGAGCACTTCCTCGGTGTGCCGGCCGAGCGGCGGCGCGGGGCGCGCGGAGCCGGTGGGGTGGCGCCGCGCGTGCACCACGGGGCCGACCACGCGCTCCGGGCCGGTCAGCTCGTGATCGAGGTCGACGAGGAAGCCCATCGCTGTGACCTGTGGATCCGCCGACATGTCCTCCGGGAAGTTGACCTTCGAGATGGGCGCGCCCTCGCGCGTGAAGATCGTCACCCACTCGTCCATCGTCTTCGTGAGCATGATGTCGCGGATGCGCGCGCTGAGCGCCTCGGCGCGCGCGACGTGCTCGAGGTCGAGCGCGTTGAAGTCGGCCTCGGCGGTCGGATCGTCGGTGATTCCAAGCGCGCGGCGCATCTGGTCGCGGTTCGCGGGCGTGAGGGCACCGAGGATCACCGCGCCATCGCGCACGCGGTAGCCGTTGTAGTACAGCCGGATTGCGGCGCCGATGCGGCTCTGGGCGCGCGTCTTCACGACCTCGGCGTAGTCGCCGCCGCGCGCGTGCACCGCCTCCACCGCCTCGCGCATCGGGCGCTCCATGAGCGCGTCGGCCACGGGCACGCGGGACACCGAGGCGGACTGGATCGAGAGCGCGGTCTGAAGCAGCGACGTCTGCAGGAAGTCGCCTTCGCCCGTGATCGCGCGCCGGTAGAGCGCGGCGCAGATACCCATCGCAGCCGCGAGCCCCGTCGAGTAGTCGGCGACGGCGGTGCACGAGATCGACTGGGGCGCGCCGTAGTCGTCGACCTTGCCCTCAGCGGCCATCAGCCCGGAGTACGCCTGGGCGACGATGTCGGAGCCGGAGTGGTTCGCGCTTGGCCCGCTCGCGCCGTAGCCCGTGCTCTCCAGGTACACGATGTCCGGTCGAAACTTGCACAGGCTGTCGTAGTCGAGGTGCAGCCGCTCGGCGACGCCGGCGCGGGAGTTGATGAGGAACACGTCGAACTGCGGGATGATGCGATGCACTAGCGCCTGCGCGGACGGCTGCTGCAGGTCCAGCACCAGGCTGCGCTTGCCGCGGTTGAGCGTGTGGAAGAACTTGCTCTCGCCCGGCACGAACTGGCCGGTCGCGCGGATGCCGTCGCCGCCGGGGGACTCAATCTTGACGACGTCCGCCCCGAGGTCCGCGAGGTTCACGCCGCAATAGGGTCCGGCGACGATCTGCGTCACTTCGAGCACCCGGATTCCATCGAGCGGCCCTGTCATCGAAGCCTCCTCAGCCTGCGCGTGACATCGCGATCGCGTGGCATGATGCGCCAGCGCTGCGCTGCTGCCTAGCGCGGCGCGCTAGAGTGGCGACGCGGGTGCTGAGGGAGTGACATGGCGGACGGGGCGCCCGACTATTCGCTGCTGGACCGCGCCGGCACCGGGATGTTCCATCCGCGCCCGGACCCGGGGCCGCCGCCTGCGGGTGCGAGCGACCACCTGATCGAGGTGGGGCCGGGCGTGGCGGTGGCGGTGCGCTTCTACTCGATCGGTTCCGCGCAGCCCGTCGTGCTGTTCTTCCACGGCAACGGCGAAGTCGTGGGCGAGCACGACAACTTCGCCCCGCTGTACCACGCGGCCGGGCTGAGCCTGTTCGTCGCGGAGTACCGCGGGTACGGCAAGAGCGGGGGACAGCCCTCGATGGCGGCACTGATCGCCGACGCGCACGCCGTGGCCGCGTACTTCCACGCGCTGCTCGACGCGGGCGGCTACACGGGGCTGCGCTTCGTCATGGGCCGCAGCCTGGGCGCGCACCCGGCGCTCGAGCTCGCGGCGCGCGACGGCACGCGCTTCGCGGGCGCGGTGATCGAGAGCGGCGCATCGAACGTGCGGCGGGCGCTCGCGCGCGTCGGGCTGCGCGGCAGTGCCGAGGGCGAGCGGCTGGCCGCCGCGCACGAGACGAAGCTGCGCGCGATCCGCATCCCCACCCTGCAACTGCATGGCGAGCGCGACGACCTAGTGCCGCTCGCGCAGGCAGAGGAGCTGTACGACCTGCTGGAGGGCACCGAGCGCGAGCTGGTGGTGGTGTCGCTCGCGGGCCACAACGACATCCTATGGCGCGGACAGATTGGCTACATGGAGGCGATCCGCGCGTTTGTGGCGCGCGCCGCGGTCGCTCGCGGCACAGTGAGCGACGAACGCGCGCCGGCGCTCGTTCCGCTCGTGCCCGGCGTGTACACGTGCGTGCTGCCCGCGTCGGGTATCAACGCTGGCGTCGTCGTGGGCGCGGACGCGGTCGCGGTCATCGACACCGGCGCATGCGAGTCCGACGCACACGCGTTGCGCCGTGCGATCGCGAACGTGACGCCGCTGCCGGTGCGCTACGTCGTCAACACGCACCACCACGGCGAGCGGTGCCTGGGCAACTGGTGGTTTCTGCCGGCCACTGTCGTCGGCCACGCGCGCTGCCGCGCGCAGCTCGTCGAGGCGGCCGGCGCGGCCGAGCGCCAGGCCGCCGCCGATCGGTTGCCCGCGATCGCCGAGCAGGTGCGTGCGGCCCCGCTGGCGCCGCCCACGGTGACGTTCGCGCACGGCTGCACGCTGGACCTTGGCGGCGTCGAGCTGCGCGTCGCGTATTGCGGGCGCGGACACACGGACAACGATGCCGTGGTCGTCGTCGCGGGCGCAGGCGTGGCGTTCGCCGGCGACCTCGCCGGGGACGGCGCCGCGGCAACCGGCGACAGTCACCCCGCGCAGTTGGGCGCGACGCTGCGCGCGCTGCTCGCGACCGGCGTCGAGCGCTTCGTGCCGGGGCGCGGCGCGATCGTCGACGCACGCGCGGTCGCCGCGCAGACGCGTACGTTCGAGGCCGTCAGCGAGTGAGTATGGGGCCGGTGTCCACGACCTTGAAGACGGAGCCCGGCACGGTCTTCAGCTGCTTGAGGTCGGTGTCGTTCCAGCGCGGGTCGGTTGCGGCGCTGATGTACTAGTTCGAGTCGTTGTCCGCGACGATCATGCCGTAGTCGCGGAGCGTCTCTAGCACCACGCGTGACGCGCCGGTGAAGCACGAGATGTCGTAGCTCGCCCGCAGGCGCAGGCCCATTGGCGGGGTGTTTGGGTCGGTGACGCTGCTCGCGTAGTGCGTGGCGGATGGATGAAGCCGCGCTGCGTGCGCGAGACGGTGAAGCGCAGCGCGTGCTCGATGCGGCCCGCCTGCACCTCGTCGTAGCGCACGAGGCCAGCGCAGATCAGCAGGCCGGCGGCGTCGGCGGAGGTCCACGTGTCCGGGCGCACCGCGTTGGAGCGCAGGCCGAACACGGCGCCGGAGCCGGCGTGCCAGCCGGCGCCGCTGCGGCGCGCTGTGAACAGCTCGTATAGCTTGCACTCGCCGCGGCGCAGCACGAGCACGTGCACGTCGGAGCTGGCCTCGACGGGCGCGTTCGGCGGGATCGCGTACGGTTCGGGGTCGCTCTCGTCGGCGTAGTCGAAGCCCACGGAGACGGCCGGCTGATCGGCCGGCACGATCGTGTACGGGATGCCATAGGCGGGGTTCGAGCCGAAGTTCGGATGCAGCCGGCCGGTGCCGCCGAGGCCGAGGATGTACGCGATGTAGCGGCTGGAGTTCGGGTGCAGTGGCGCATTGACGACCTTCGTCGCCCAGGCGTTGTCGTGCAGCTGCTGTCCCCGATCGCCCGCGCGCCGCTCGCCGACGCCGTAGCAGCGGCGCGACAGAGGGCGACGAGCGGCGTCCCGGCCGCGATGCTGCCGCCGAAGCGCGCGAGGAACGGCATGTTCACGAACGTCGGCGCCGCCGCCGCCCCAGACGGTCAGGGCAAAGCCGGAGGCGGGCAGCGCCGCGGCGAACTCCGCCGGGCCGGGCGCGGCTTGTACGGCGGCAGGCCCGGCGAGCAGCGCGAGCGCGAGGCGCGCGAGCAGAGCCTGCAGCATCGCGGCGAAGCGAAGACGGCGCGCTCGCATGCCTCGACTTCCCTCGACGCTGGCTCCTACGCGCAGACGTCCGCGTGCGCGGGCCCCTTACAGCGCCGCGCTGCGGGGTGTGCCCGGCGGCGGCCGGGGGCACCGCGGTAGACTGCCTGGGGGTGGGCTGCGGCGGCGCGGCCGCGCAGGTGAGGAGGGGATGGCCGATGTACTGGACCGGCCAACCCTTCCTCGTGCTGCGCGTCGACGAGCAGGTTCGCGAAGGCTACATCACGCTGTACTGCGAGGGCGCAGCGGACCCGCTGCTGGGCGACTTCGAGGATTACATCCGGAGCAAGGCCGCGATCGCGCGCGCGGATGGCGTGCCGATCACGGACGTGCAGCTCGTGGGCATGACGCTCGTGCTGAACGCGCAGGGCGTGCCCGTGCGGCTCGCGGCGGACTGACGGAGCGCGCCGCCGTGCCCGACAGCAACTCGCGTCTAGTCTACTCAACCGACGGGGGACGCGTGCGCGAGCCGGCTCGCCCGCCGCCCCGGCGCGGTGCGCCGGCGCGGCAGTCCGCGGCCGCGCT
>VGPB01000102.1 GCA_016875695.1 Chloroflexota bacterium
CGCCCCTACACGCCGCGCACCAACGGCAAGGCCGAACGCTTCATCCAGGTGCTGCTCCGCACGTGGGCCTACGCCTTCGCCTACCCCACCAGCGCCCATCGCGCTCGTGCCCTCGCCGGCTGGCTGCAGTAGTACAACTGACGCAAGCCCCATGGCTCGCTCGGTGGCCCCCCGCCGGTCAGTCGGCTCTCACAGGTTCGTGGTCACTACACCTAGGACTCCTTCCCACCCCGGCCCCCTCTCCCCCAGGGAGAGGGGGCCGGGGTGGGGGAGCCTACGACTTCTGCGCGCGCACTAGCAGCACGCCCGCGTCCTTCGCGTGCCGCGCCACGTGCTCGGCGACCGAGCCCAGCAGCGCGCGACCCAGCCCGGACCGTCCGTGCGTCGCGATCACCACCCGGTCGCAGCCCTACTCCGCGGCCGCCTCCACGATCGCCTGGCCCGGCCGGCCTTCGACGATCAGCGTCGACACGTTCGCACAGCCCTCGGCCTCGAGGCGCGCCTTCGCGCGGTCGAGGTTGGCCTGCACCTGCGCCCGCTGCCCGACCACGGACGCCTCGGCGAGCTCCGCCGTCACCGCCCCCGCCGACATCGGCTCGATCGTCGCGGGCGCGAGCTGGCTCATGATCTACGCGACCGAGTCCCCCGCCTGCACCACCACGACCCCCGCACCGGCCGCCTTCGCCACCGTGCTCGCGTGTGGCAGCGCGACCTCGGCAAGCTCCGAGCCGTCGTGCGTGACCATGACCTTTTAGTACAAGCGTGCCTCCCGGTTCCGCGCCCCCCGCCAGGACGTTGCGCCGGATCATAGCCACGCTCGCGCCCACGAGCCCCACCGACCCGCCCTGCGCGCGCGAGACCTTCGGTCCCGCCGCGGCCTGCTACGATTCGCCCCGCGCCAGCCCCGCTGCGCCAGACCCCCGACCGCGAGCCGAGGAGCCGCCGCCGATGCCCTTCGACCCCCGCCACCGCAGCCGCACGCTCGTCGACGGCCCCGGCCGCGCCGCCGCACGCTCCTACTTCCACGCCGTCGGCCTCGACGCCGAGGACCTGCGTCGCCCGCTGGTCATGGTCGCGCACGAGTGGATCGGCACCATGCCGTGCAACTACAGCCAGCGCGCGCTCGCGCAGCGCGTGATGGCCGGCATCCGCACCGCCGGCGGCACGCCGATGGAGGTCAACACCATCTCGATCTCGGACGGCATCTCCATGGGTACCGAGGGCATGAAGGCCTCGCTCATCAGCCGCGAGCTGATCGCGGACTCCATCGAGCTCTGCGGCATCGGCTACTCGTTCGACGCCGCCGTCGTCATCGTCGGCTGCGACAAGACCATCCCCGCCGCGTCCATGGCGCTGCTGCGCCTCAACATCCCCGGCCTCGTGCTCTACTCCGGCTCGATCGCCCCCGGCCGCTACGAGGACCGCGACATCACGATCCAGGACGTCTTCGAAGGCGTCGGCCAGCACGCTGCCGGCACGATCACCGACGCGCAACTCGCCGCGCTCGAGGCCGCCGCCTGCCCCGGCGCGGGCGCGTGCGGCGCGCAGTACACCGCGAATACCATGGCAATCGTCACCGAGTTCATCGGCCTCGCACCCTTCGGCAGCTCCAGCCCCGGCGCCACCGATCCGCGCAAGGACGACATCGGCGCGCGCGCCGGCGAGCTCGTCATGGACGTGCTGCGCCGCGGCGTGCGCCCACGCGACATCGTCACGCGCGCCGCGCTGGAGAACGGCATCATCGCCGCCGCCTCCACCGGCGGCTCGACCAACGTCGTGCTGCACCTGCTCGCCATCGCACGCGAGGCCGGCGTGCCGCTCGACATCGACGACTTCGACACCGTCAGCGAGCGCACGCCGCTCATCGGCGACCTGCGCCCCGGCGGCCGCTACGTCGCACTCGACATGGATCGCGCGGGCGGCACGCCGCTGCTCGCGCAGCGCCTGCTCGCCGCCGGCAAGCTGCACGACAACGTGATGACCGTCAGCGGCAAGACCGTCGCCGAGGAAGCCGCCGCCGCCGTCGAGGCACCCGGCCAGGACGTGATCCTCCCCGTCGAGCGCGCGCTCAAGGCCACCGGCGGCCTCGTGATCCTCAAGGGCAACCTCGCCCCCGAGGGCTGCGTGATCAAGGTCGCGGGCCACGAGCGCATGCACCACCGCGGGCCCGCGCGCGTCTTCGAGCGCGAGGAGGATGCCTTCGCCGCCGTCTCCGCGCGCCAGATCCAGCCCGGCGACGTCGTCGTCATCCGCTACGAGGGCCCGCGCGGCGGCCCCGGCATGCGCGAGATGCTCGGCGTCACCGCCGCCCTCGTCGGCGAAGGCCTCGGCGAGACCGTCGCGCTGCTCACCGACGGCCGCTTCTCCGGCGCCACGCGCGGCCTCATGGCTGGCCACGTCGCTCCCGAGGCCGCCGTCGGCGGCCCAATCGCGGCGCTGCGCGACGGCGACACCGTCACCATCGACATCCCCAACCGCCGCCTCGACGTCGACCTCACCCCCGACGAACTCGCGCTGCGCCTCACCGCCTGGCGCGAGCCCGCCCCGCGCTACACGAACGGCGTCTTCGCTAAGTACGCCCGCACGGTGTCGAGCGCGAGCGAGGGGGCGGTGACGAGCTAGTCGGCTGGACCGCGAGCGCGATTTCAGACACATTGAAGCGGTACACAGGCGCGATACGCTTATCCAGATGTAACCGATTGGGCCTCGTCTGGCAGGCCATTGAGTCGATTGCGACGGCGACTGCCGCCGCTGGCGCTGGGGTTGCCCTTTACGCCGTTTGGCGACATGAGCTGCCAGAGCTGCGTCGCGCCCGTCGCGCGCACGTGTTCTTAGATGTCTGGCGCGAGATCCGCAGTGACCGAGCGGTTACCACGTTACGAGACATCTACCTGCTCGGCCACCGCGGCACGCCAACAGGCGACTTGGAACCACGTGTGCGTGCGCTTCTGGATGCCCGTGAGATGCTTGGTTTCGCGGTCGCTAGCGGCGCGGTCGGCGAGGGTCTTGCGCTGCGCATGACGCGCTACGCGCCGCTGCGCTGCTGGTACGCCCTGGAGGACTGGATAGCGGAGGTCCGGACGACGCAGGGTGGCTACGCGCGGCACGTGGAGCGGTATGCCCACCGAAGCCTCCGGTACCAGGTCGAGGGGAATATGCCCGAGGACGAATTGACGCGTCTCAACGGGGTTAACGTCGTCCGAGAGCTCGCCAGCACAGCTCTTTGGGAGACCCGAGATGCACGGGAATGACAGGTATCTGTAGCCTAGGGCTGCTTCACAGCCATCGCGATGTGACCGTGCGCTCGTGGCGCTGTCGACCCAGCGGGGCGCGGGGGCGCAGGCCCCGCATTCACGGGGCGGGTGAGCGGGCCCTCCCCTCTTGATCATCGTCGCCGGCGCCTCCGGCTTCGTCGGCCGCGCGCTGCTCGCCGAGCTCGCCGCGCACGACGCCACGCGCACGCCCGTGCGCGCGCTCGTCCGCCGCGAGTTCGAGGCCGTCCGCCTGCGCGACCAGGGCGTCGAGGCCGTCGCCGCCGACCTGCTCACGCGCCGCGGCGTCGACACCGCCATGCGCGGCACGCGCACCCTCGTCTACCTCGTGCACACCCTCGCGCGTCCCGGCGACGTCGTCGCCAACGACCTCGACGCCGTGCAGAACGCGCTGCTCGCGGCGCGCGCCGCCGGCGTGCAACGCGTCGTCTTCCTCGGCTGCGTCGGCGCGTCCGACACAGCCGCGTCGACGTATCTTGTCGCGCGCTGGGCCACCGAGCTCGCGATCCGCCAGGCCGGGCTGCGCACCGTGCTGCTGCGCGCGCCGCTCATCATCGGCCGCGGCGGCACGCTGTTCGAGATGATGCGCCGCCTCGTCGACCGCTCCCCCGTCGTCCCGCTCTTCGCGTGGCGGCACGTGCCCGTCGAGCCCGTCGCGCTCTCCGACGTCGCCGAGGCGCTGCGCATCGCCGCCACGGATCACGAGCTCGACGGCCGCTCGTTCGACATCTGCGGCGCAGAGCGGCTCACCGTCAGCGCCGTCGTGCGCGGCTGGGGCCGTGCGCACGGCCGCCGCCGCCTGTACGTGCCGCTGCCCACCTTCGGCGAGCCCATCGGCGAGCATGTCGCGTCGACACTCGCGCGGCTCCCGCGCCGCGAGACCCGCCTGCTGCTCGAGACGCTGCGCGAACCGCAGGTCTGCCGCGATCCCTCGCGACGCTTCCCGTTGCCGCACCGCCCCCTCACCTACGCGCAGGCGCTGGCCGCGCTCGACGCGTCCGCGCGCAGCACCGGCTGAGCGCACCGCGCGCGACCGCTACACTGCGCAGCAACGTGCGCCGCGCATCGGCGCGCGCGCGCGAGAGAGGCCTCGCGCGATTTGGCGTACGCTCCGCCTGGCGTTGCACGCCGCGTGCGCGGCGCTCGCGCTCGCGGCGTGCGACGACGACGAGCCCGCTGCGCGCACCAGCGCGCCCACCGCCGCACCCGGCCTCGCGACGCCCGAGATCACGTCGAGCGCAGCGCTGGCTCCGGCGGCGTGCCGGTGCCGCCCGCGGCGCCCGGCACCACCGTGCCCGGCGCTGCGGGCGGCACGCCCGCGACCGGGCTCACCGTACGCCACACCGCCACCGCGACGGTGCCCACCGACTGCGCGTTCGCGACGCTGCCACTGTCCGTCGCGGCATCGCCCGCCGCCACCGCGTCGCAGCCCCTCAGCACGAAGGCCCGCGAGGAGCTCATCACCGCGCTGGCTGCGCTCGGCGTGCGGCGCGAGGCGATCGACCTGCAGCAGCACGTCCAGTACGGCCCGTTCGCCGAGCTGCGCGTGGAGCTCCCGATCGCCGAGCTGCCGACCATGGGCCCGCAGGTGATCGAAGCCGCCGAACGCGTGCTCGAGCGCGCGCAGTCCACCGGCGCCGCATTCGGCGTGCGCGACTGCGCAGCCGCGCTCGACGCGCTGCGCAGGCAGGCGCTCGCCGGAGCCGCCGAACGCGCGCGCACCATCGCCGCGCTCGCCGACGCCACGCCCGGCGCGATCATCGCGATCGCCGAGAAGCAGCCGCAGTCGCCATACGGGCCACCGGCGCCGCCGGACCAGTGCAGCCCCGGCGCGACCGCCACCTCGCCCAAGGCGCCAGCCGCGCCGGCCGCGCTCGACGCGAAGCCCGAGCTCAAGCTCGCGCTCGAGGTCGTCGCCACCTACCAGCTCGGCGAAGCACCAGCTCGCACGGCGTCAGCGTCGCGGGCGCGGGCCAGGCGACCGCCGTCGCCGACGAGGCCTACGTCGTCGTGCTCGTCGAACCGATCTACGGCCCCGCCGGGCCGAGCCCGATCGAGGCACGCGATCCTGCAGCGCTGCTCGAGCGCTTGCGCGGCCTCGGCGTCGCCGCCGAGCGCGTCGCGATCGACAGCCCGGCGTTCGGCGGCCCCACCGCCGCCAGCGTCGACGTGCCGATCGACCGCCTGCCAGCGATCGGCTACGACATCGTCGACGCTACCAACCGCACCATCGGCCGCGCGATCACGCAGGGCGTGCAGTTCTCGCACAGCAACTGTGAAGCCGTGCGCAACGAAGCGCGCAGGCAAGCGTTCGCCGATGTGCGCGCGCACCACGGCGCTCGCCGGCACTGCCGCGCTCAGGCTGGCGCGCCGATCGCCATCGCAGAGACGAGCTTCGCCGTCTTCACGCTGGACCAGTGCGCGGTGCAGCCGGCCGCGCTCGCCGCAGGCGGGCCCTACGGCGCGCTGCTCAAGCCGTTCGACGCCGAACGCTGCCTCGCCGTCGACGCCGCGCTCGCCGTGACGTTCGCGATCGAATAGCCGCCGCCCGGCACGCGCGTGCATCACGCATGGCATCGGACGTGACCCCACGCCCCGACGGGTTTCCGCACCGTCCGTCAACCTCTCGCGCGCAGTCGCACTGCGCTCCGCCACGCGCGCAGCACGACGCGCGCGTACGCTGTGCACAGTCGCACGCCTGCGGCGTCGCGCGCGCGTGCGAGCGCGCGGGACAGAGGCCGGTCGCCTATGCGCAGCGTCGCGGTGCTGCTCGCCATCGGCACGGTCGCGCGCATCGTCGGGCGCAGCGACGAAGGCGCTGCGGGCGACCGCGCGCCCAAGCCCACCGCCACCCCTAGCGCGCACGTGATCCGCGGCGCGCCGGGCGACGCCACCAGCGCGGCGCTGCCCGCCGACGCGCGCCCGCCCGCCGGACTCACCGTCATCGAGACCGCCGCCGGGCACGCTCAAGGCGAAGAAGCACGACGACCTCGAAGCCGCGCTCCAGCCGCTCGGCGTCCGGCCCGAGTACATCGCCGCCATCACCGACGCGCACGCCGACCCGCTCACCGCCGTGCGCGTCGAGCTCGCGATCGCCGACCTGCCCACCAACGGGCGCGCCGTGATCGATGCGATCCAGCGCGTGCTCGGCCGCGCCGACGGCACCGGCGCGACCTTCGCGCTGCACTCCTGCGCCACCACACTCGACCCGCTGCGCCGCGACACGTTCGCCGCCGCGGCGGAGCGCGCGCGCTCGCTCGCAGAGGCCGCCGGCGTCACGCTCGGCCCGCTGCTCGCCGTCGCCGAGCAACGGCCGCCGAACCCGCACCCGCTCGCCGACCCGTGCGACACCAAGACGATGTTCCGGGGCGGCCTCGCCGTGCTGCACTCGCTCGACACCACACCGCAGGTGCGGCTCAATCTCGAGCTGCGCCTCACGTACCGCATCGCCGGCGCCGAGCGCTCCGCGAGCGCGCCCACGGTGGCCCCCTCCGGCGCCGGGCAGGCCACCGCGCCCGCGAACGCGGCCTACGTCGTGCTGCACCTGGACGCCGCGCGCGCCGGGACGGTCCAGCCCCAGCAGGAGGCGCGCGACCGCGCGGCCTTCGTCGACCGCATCGTCGCGCTCGGCCTGCGCGGCAGCGCGGTGTCGTTCGCGACGCCCGCCACCGGCGGCGCCGTCTTCGTCCTGGTCGAGGTGCCGCTCGCGGGCCTGCCGAAGCTCGGCGACGACATCGTGGAGGCCGCCGCGCGCACCGTCGGCCGGCCCGCGGGCCAGGGCGTCTGGTTCACGCACACCGACTGCGCGCCCGTCCGCAACGCCGC
>VGPB01000103.1 GCA_016875695.1 Chloroflexota bacterium
CTCCACGCGCAGCCGCGCCGCGTCGGCCGCGTCCCGCGCCAGCTCCATCGCCTCGCGCGCGGTGCGCTCAAGCGCCGGCCGCCGCTGCTCCGCCGCCTCGCGCAGCCTGCGCGCGAAGTCGGCGGCCATGCCGCCGGGATCGTCGGTATGCCCGAAGCCGGAGCCGGTGCCGCGCAGCCGGCGCCGCCCCGGCTCCGCCTGGGGTGGCTCGCGCAACGGCTGCCCGGCGTCGGGCTGTGCCTCGTCGGGCTGCGCTTCGTCGGGCATAGCAGGGCCTCCTCGCGCGAGGGGTGCCCGCGCGTCAGCGCCGCGCGCGGGCGAGCGCCTCGCGGATCGCGAACACGATCATGCCCTGCTCCGGGAAGGCCTGCCACCCCGCCGGCGTCGAGTAGTAGCGCGTGCCCATCGTCGTCTCGGGCGGTTCGCGCTCGGCGTACTCGATGTCGAACCCGTTCACGCGGATCGTCGGCGAGCCGAGGCTCTTCAGCACGCGCGCCTCATCCTCGGTGCGCACGGTGACAACCTCGGTCGTCGCCTCGACGCCGGCCTCGCCGGCGGCAGTGGTGATCAGCTGCTGCAGCAACTCGAGCCGCGGCTCACGCTCGGAGACGTACAGCTTGATGTCCACGGCGCTCATCGTGCCTCCCCCCAGCCGGGTCGCTCTCGCTACTGCCGGCGCGCTGCTCGTTGTACGGGTGTCGGGTGCGGCGGGCCCCGGCGCCCGAGTATAGGGGGCGCGGTCACGGGCCGCCCGGGCGCGTCCGCGCCGCCCGCCAGGCGTGCCACGCCTCCACAATCGCCCTGTCGTGCGGGAACGCGAGCTCCGGCAGCGCGTCCGGCGCGAACAGTCCCACCTCGATCGCCTCGTCGCCGGGCGCGGGCTCGCCGGCCACCACGGACGCGGCGTACGCGATGAACACCACCGGGTCACCGGCGCGGCTGAACACGCCGAGCAGCGCCTCGACGCGCACCTCGACGCCAGCTTCCTCCCGCGCCTCGCGCGCCGCGGCCTCGCTCACCACCTCGCCGGCATCGACGAAGCCCGAGGGGAACGACCAGCGCCCAAGCATCGGCTCGTGGTTGCGGCGCACGAGCAGGATGCGGCCGTCGCGCTCGGCGACCACGCCCGCCGCGACCTTCGGGTCGGCGTAGCGCACGTACCTGCAGGCGTGGCATTCCGGTCGCCCGCCGGGCCCATCTGCGGCGAGCGCCCGGCCGCAGACCGGACAGTAGCCGAGCGCTGCTCGCTGCTGCGCCATCGCTAGCGGAAGAGCACGATGCGCCGGAAGCGCTCCAGCGTGCGCCCGTCCGCGTCGCGCCAGCGCTCGCGCGCGAACTCCAGGAACTGTGCGCCGTCGCCGAACTGGCTCGTGTGCGCGAGCAGGGCGGCGAGCTTCGTCTCCAGCACCGCGCCGATGTCCACCGCGAAGCTCGGCTGGTTCGAGCCCCACAGATACAGCTCGCGCACCTTGTGCGTCGGCAGCCCCGCGGCGATCTGCTCTGGGAAGTTGAGGCGATCGCGCGCGGTCGGGTACACCGCGTCGACGGTGGCGAGACCCGTCGTGCGGTGATCGCTGTGGTTCACGAAGCCGTCGCTGATGATCACGGGCTCCGGGTCGTGCGTGTACACGGCGAACGGCTGAAACGCACGGATCTCGCGCGTCACCGCGCCGAGCAGCGCGCGCGAGCTCACAAGCTCGCCGTCGACGAAGCCGAGGAAGCCCACGGACGCCACGCCGAGTTTCGCGGCCGCCGCACGCTGCTCGGCCTGTCGCGTCGCGACCAGCGTCTCGGGCGTGAAGGCCGGGTCGTCGGAGCCCTTCGAGCCGTCGGTCGCGACGACGATGCGCACTTCCCAGCCGGCCCGTGCGAGCAGCGCCGCGGTGCCGCCGGCGCCGAAGTCCGCGTCGTCCGGATGCGCGGCGACGATCAGCGCGCAGCGGCGCTCGCCGGCCATCTCGTCCGGCTCGCCCGAGCGCTGCTGCCCGAACAGGTCCTCGAGTCCCGCGCCGCCAGCGATCGCTGTCTCCCTCCTGCGTGCAGCCGAGTAGTCGTACTACACGATACCGCGCCGACGGCAGCCGTCGGCCGCAGGTCTCCACGACGGGGGCGTGGAGCACGAGCTCCGCATGTGCAGGGCGGGGTGGGCGGGATCCCGGGACCACAGCTTGACGCAGCGAATGGGCGCTCGCTACATTTGTTGCGAACATATGTGTCGCAGTCGGGCGCGCGCGAAGTGGAGACGGTATGCCGGAGGAGCTTTCGGACAAGCAGCGGCGCATCTTGGAGTTCGTCGAGCGCTTCCTCGACGAGCACGACTACCCCCCGTCGATCCGCGACATCCAGCACGGCTGCGGCATCTCGTCGACATCAGTCGTCGACTACAACCTTAAGCGGCTCGAGGAACGCGGCCTGCTGCGCCGTGACCGCGAGATCTCGCGCGCGATCCAGCTTGCGGGGCAGCAGCGCCGGCGCCTGGTGAGCGTGCCGCTGCTCGGCAAGATCGCCGCCGGCCGCCCGATCCCGACGCCGCCCGACACGGTGCCCCCCGGCTACGAGGAGATCGAGGTGAGCGAGGAGCAGACGCGCGGCCGGGCCGGCGCCTTCGCACTGCGCGTCGAAGGCTCCTCGATGATCGACGCGCTCATCAACGACGGCGACATCGTGATCCTCGAACCCACACAGAGCTGCGACGACGGCGACATGGTCGCCGTGTGGCTGAAGGCGGAGAACGAGACGACGCTCAAGCGCTTCTACCACGAGGGCGCGCGCATCCGCCTGCAACCGATGAACACGTCGATGCAGCCGATCTACACCGCGGCCGACAACGTCGAGGTGCAGGGCCGCGTGCTCGCCTCCATTCGCAGCTTCAACTGAGCGGCGAGAGCCGCTCCCCCTGGCTCCGGCGCGGGGGTCGCGCGTGGGCCGGGCACGTTGCCCGCGGCTGCGGCTGGTGCTGGGCGCCGCCAGCCTGAACGCGCCATGTTACAGGCAGCGTCCACCGCTGCGCAGACGCGGGCCCGCACCCGGACGCTGCGCTCCCCCTTGGGGTGAGGCGGGAGTGAGAGCGGCGGCCGAGTCCTCGCGACGAAGAACTGGGCGCCGCTAACGGCCGCCTCGCCTCCCGGCTCGCGCGCTCGCCGGTGCGATGGTGGCGAGATCCGCTATGAGCAGCTCGAGCGCGAGCGTCTCGTCGAGCACGCCGCTCTTCGCCGCGTGGTCGGCGGCGGCTACCGCGCGCAGCCCCGCCTCGGCCGCCGGGCGCCCGAGCGAGCCCGCCTGGCGCACCAGCTTGCCCAGCGCGTACGGGTGCGTCACGCCCGTCGCCTCGCCGATCGCCGACTCCGGCGCGCGCCGCTCGACGAGCTCCGCAGCGCGCACGAGGTGCCGCAGCTGCCGCGCCAGCATCGCAAGCACGGCCGCCGGCGTGTCCGAGCCCTGCTCCAGGCGCTGCCGCAACTGGCGCAGCGCCGCGTCCGCGCGACCCTCGACCGCCGCGTCGATGAGCGCGAACAGGTCCGCCTGCTTCGCCGCCGGCGTCAGCACCCGCACGTCACCCGCCGTGATCGTGCGCCCGTCCGCGTACTGCGCGAGCTTGTCGAGCTCCCCGCTGAGCCCCCATAGGTCGGCGCCCACGAGCTCGGCGAGCGCCTCGGTCGCCGCGTGGTCGATCGCGACGCCGCGCGCCTGCGCGCGTGCGGCCAGCCAGCGCGCGACCTCGTTGCCGCTGTCGCGGCCGAACGTGCGCAGCTCGCGGAACTCGCGCACTTCGGCGCCGGGCACCGCGCGCAGCGCGCGCAGCAGCGGCGAGCGCTCGATGGCGATGCGCTCGTCGCGCTCGCGCGCCGGCTCCAGCAGCACCAGGTGGTTGGTCGGCGGCAGCTGCGGTAGCACATCGAGTAGCGGCTGCCAGGGCTCGAGCGCGCCGCGCCGCGCGCCGACCGCGACGAGCAGGCCCTCGACGACGACGAGCCGCGCCCCGGCGAGGAACGGCGCGGTCGTCACGTGCTGCACGAGCTCGCCCGGGTCGAGGTTGCGCGCCGGGAGCACGGTCGTGTTTGCCCCGAGCAGGCCGTCCGTGTCGAGCGCCGCGCGCAGCTCCGCGAAGGCCTCGCGCAGCCGGAAGTCGTCGGATCCGGTGCCGGGCACCAGCGAGCCCGTGTACAGGTGCAGCATCAGTCGCGCCCCGTCAGTCGAGGTCCAGCCGCCAGCCGAAGTAGGCAGCGACGGTGGTACCCACCGCGATCGCGGGGCCCGGCCAGAGCAGCGCGCGCCCGGCGCCCGCGGCGCCCCCGTCGCCGGCCGCGCCGGCGTACGCCGCCCACGCGGCAGCCACCAACACGCCCGGCAGCGGCAGCCACCACGGGAAGCGCGGCTGCCCGTCGTCGAGCACCGGCGAGCGCAGCTGACCCGCAGGCGCCTCATCATCTTCGTGCATCGCGGCGGTGATCGTACGCCGGAGGGCAGGCAGGGGGGAGAACGCGCGACCCTCACCCCTAGCCCCTCCCATGGGGAGTACGGCACCGGACCTGGCTTGGTCCGCACCAGGCCGTACTCGGGCTCACCACCTGTCGCGCAGTACCTGACGCGCGCCGAAGCCGGGGGGAAAGCGGCTGTCGCCGCTAGGGGAACAGGTCGCGCTCGAACGGGCGCACGATCTCGCGCGCGGAGCCTTCGCCGGGCTCGTACGGGTAGCCACGCACGAACGCGGCGGGGATGGCGGCGCGCTTCTCCATCACTAGCCCGCCCGCGGCCGCCAGCTCGTCCGCGACGCACGGCATGGTCACGCGCAGCGGGCGGCCGTCGAGGTCCAGTTCGCCCTCGTACGGGCGCAGCGGGCGCAACCCGGCCACGCCGATCGCAACGTTCGTCTGACCTTCGCGCCACGCGCGCCCGAACGTGTCCGTCATCACCACCGCCACCTCGACGCCGGCGCGCTCGCGCAGCGCGTCGCGCAGCGCGCGGCACGACGCGTCCGGATCGAGCGGCAGCAGCGAGACGAGCCCGTCGCCGCCCACATTCGACGCGTCGACGCCCGCGTTCGCGCACACGAGGCCATGCCGCGTCTCCGTGATCAGCACGCCGCGCGCCTGCCGCACGACGCGCACCGACTCCCGCAGCACGGCCTCGACCTGTCGCGCGTCGAGCGCCCAGCGCTCGGCCCACGCGCGCGCGAAGGCGCTGGGCGTGAAGCCGGCGAGCGGCATGACGCGCCCCTCCGCCTTGGACACCACGCGCTGCGTGACGACGAGCACGTCGCCGGCCGCGAGCGGCGTGCGCTGCGCGCGCGCCGCGTCCGCGATCAGCGCCGCCAGCTCGTCGCCCGCGCGCACCTCCGGGATGCCGCGCAAGCCGATGATGCGCAGCGCGCTGCCATCCGCAGCCCCCGCCGCGGCGTTCACGCGGGCAGGCCCTTGATGCGCACCGCGCTCTGTGCCCTGTAGCGCCCGTTGATGCCTATCAGCAGCACCGTCAGTCCCTCCACGAAGCGCGAGTAGCGCAGCGGGCCCGCGTCCACCGCGCGCACCCCCGCGAACTCCGCCGCGAACCCCGACACCAGCTGCTTCGCTTCGACGTCGTCGCCGGTGACCAGCACGTCCGCGTCGAGCGCGTGGGTGGGGTCGAGCAGCAGCTCCGCCGGCAACGTGTGAAACGCGCCGACGACGCGCGAGCGCGGCAGCAGCTGCGCCGCCTCCTCAGCCGCCGAGCCGGCCGGCACGGCGACCGGCCGCGGCCCGCGCTCGAAGCGCACCGGCACGACCGCGCTCACCACGATGCGGTCGGCGAGCTCCGGCGCGAGCGTCTCCAGGGTCGCGCGCTGCGCCTCGTAGGGCAGCGCGACCACCACCACCTCGCACGCGCCCGCAGCGACGTCGTTGCGTGTGCCCACCACCTGCGCGCGCGCGTGGCCCGCCTCGGCGAGCCGCGCGACCACCACGTCCGCCGCCTCCGCCGAGCGCCCCGGGTCGCGCCCGCCGATCGCGACGCGGTGCCCCGCCAGCGCGAAGCGCGTCGCCAGTCCGCGCCCCTCCGCGCCGGTCCCCCCGAGGATGGCAATGCTGTGCACCATTGGGCCCCCGGCGTGCGCGGGCGCGCGCGGCCGCCTGCGTCCAATCGTCCGCGTAGAATGAGCGGCAGCGTACGGGCCGTGCGCGCGGCCTCGCAACCGCTGGCGGAGGGACCGTGACACCGTTTGCACGCAGCGCGCGCCCCGCCCGCGCACCCCACCTTCCTGCCGCCGAGAGCGCCGGCGCGCTCGTGATCGGCGGGCTCGCGCATCGCTACGCGCTCCCCGGCGGCGCGCTGCTCGCGCTCGACGGCGTCGAGCTCCTCGTGCGCCCCGGCGAGTTTGTGTCGCTCGTCGGTCCCAGCGGCTGCGGCAAGTCCACGTTACTGCGGCTCGCCGCCGGGCTGCTGCGCCCCCAGCAGGGCAGCGTGCAGGCGCTCGGCGTCCCGCCCACGACGGCCGCCGCCGCGCACGCCATCGGCCTGGTCACGCAGCAGCCGGGGCTTCTACCGTGGCGCTCCGTCGCCGCGAACGTCGCGCTGCCGCTACAGCTCAGCGGCGCACGCCGCGAGTCGGCGGCGCGCGTCGGCGAGCTGCTCGCGCGCGTCGGCATGAGCGGCTTCGCGAGCGCGTACCCGCAGCAGCTGTCGGGCGGCATGCTGCAGCGTGTTACGCTTGCCCGCGCGCTCGCGCATCGCCCGCGGCTGCTGCTGATGGACGAACCGTTCGGCGCGCTCGACGAGCTCGCGCGCGAAGAGCTGCGGCGCGAGCTGCTGCGCCTCTGGGAGCGCGAGCACGTCTCCGTGCTGTTCGTCACGCACGCCGTGCGCGAAGCCGTGCTGCTCTCGGACCGTGTCGTCGTACTGAGTGCACGTCCCGGCCGCGTGGTCGCCGACATCGCGATCGACCTGCCGCGGCCGCGCGACGACACGCTGGAGGCGACGCCTGCGTTCGCGCAGCTCGCCGCGGCGGTGCGCGCGGCGCTCGCCAGCAACGCGGACCGCATGGAGGCCGCGTCGTGACGAGCGAGCCGCTCGGGCTCGGGGATGTGCTCGACGGCCGCGCGCCGCGCGT
>VGPB01000104.1 GCA_016875695.1 Chloroflexota bacterium
GGCGCCGCGGGCACGGCACCGCCCGCGCCGGCCAGCGCCTCGACCTGCGCCCGGGCGCCGGCGGGGTCGCGGTACCAGAGGTCGTTGATGAAGGTGAACGGCTGCTGATCGGCAGGCACGTCGGCCTCGGGGAAGATGGCGCTGACGGGGCAGGCCGGCTGGCAGGCGCCGCAGTCGATGCACTCGGCGGGGTTGATGTAGAGAATGCGGTCGGCGTCGCCGTCGAAGTGGATGCAGTCGACCGGGCAGACCTCGACGCAGGACTGATCCTTAGTGTCGATGCACGGGTTCGTGATGACGAACGTCACGGCGTGGCCCTCCCGCGGCGGCACCTGCTGTGCGAGGGGTTACGCCCCCTCGCGCTCCGCTGCTGAGCATAGCGGCGCGGGAGCGCTAAATCGACCGTGCGGAAGGATGCGTCGCGCCGAGCCCCGCGCACGCCGTCGGCGCGCGCCGCCGCACCAGCCCGTGCCCGTCACGGTCCGTGGACCTAAAAGAACGGGAACTGCGCCGGCAGGCCGAGCTCCACGCGCCCGTCCGCCTCGTAGGTGAGCGGGCCGACCATCACGTGCGTCAGCGCCGCCTCGATGTCGCTTCGCCGCCGCTCGAGCGCGTTCTGCGTGAAGATCGCCGCCGTCCCCACCCCGCTGCACGCGAGCTCCACGGCGCGCCTGCTCACCGAGGCCGCGTAGCTCGTCGCGAGCCGCGTGCGGGCGCGCAGCAGCGCCGGATCGGCCTCGCCAGCCTCGAGCGCGGCCCAGAGCGCGGCGACGGTGGCGCAGAGGTACACGCGCGCGGACTCCACGAGTGCCGTCGCCTCGGCGATTTGCGCCTGCACGCGCGGCTGCTCGCGCATCCGGTTCGGCGAGCCGTAGCCGGACTTCGCGGCGACGATGGCGCGCACCTCGTCGACCGCGCTGCGCGCGATGCCCAGCGCGTGGCTGCCGTGGTTCGCGAAGACCAGCGCGGGCGCGCGGTAGGGCGCCCACGGGTGCTGCGGCGGCGTGGCGAGCACCTGCAGGCCGCGCGCGGCCGGCACGAACGCCCCATCGATGCTGAAGTCGTGGCTCACGGTGCCGCGCAGCCCGCTCGTGTGCCAAGTGTCGTACAGCGTGACCTCGGCGCGCGGGACGAAGACCATGCGCGTGACGCGCTCGCCGGCGGCGTCCAGGCGCGGCGTGTCGCCGTCGTACACCACGCACTCACCGGCGAACCAGCTAGCATGGCTGCTGCCGCTCGCGAACGGCCAGCGCCCGGACACGCAGTAGCCGGGCGCGTGCTTCGCCGTCCACTTGGCGTGCCTGATGGGTCGCGCGGTGCCCACGACGATGCCGCCGTCGCCCCAGATCGCGCGGATCTTGTCGGCTGGGAGCATGCCGGCGAAGCCGAGGTTCTACTGCGCGATCATCACGCACCAGCCCGCCGCGCCGTCGGCATACGCGAGCTCCTCGACGACGCACGCCGCGGTCACTAAGTCGGCCTGCTGGCCGCCGAACTCCCGCGGCAGCAGCATGTGGAAGAAGCCCGCGTCGCCGAACGCCCGCACGAGCTCGCCGGGCAGCCGCCGCTCACACTCCATCGCCTCCGCGAGCGCGAACACGCGCGGCTGGGGCGCGCGCGCCGCCGCGAGCAGCGCGTCGGCGGCCGTGGCTGCGACACCCGTGACCATGACCCGCCTCCCACCCCGCACGCGTTGCCGGGGAAGGAGGGTACGCGACGCCCTAGCGCTGCTCCACGCCGGCGAGCTGGCGCGCGTGCTCGCGCAGGTGCGCGGCGGCCGCGCGCAATACGTCGCCGACCTCGACGCCGAGCTCGGTCTCAAGGATGAGCTGGTCGGCGGAGAGCGCGGCGAGCGCCGCGGCGAAGCGCTCGCCGGCGTGCTCGCAAGCGCCGAGCGCCGCGGCGGCCGAGGGCAGCACAAGCGGAGCGCGCTCGGGGTTGGCGGTGTCAGCGCCGTCGACGGTACGGGCGACGACGCCCGCGTAGTGGGTGTCGGCGGCGAGCGCGTGCTCGGCGACCTGGCGGGGCGTCCAGACCTCGAGCTCGCCGGGGCGCGGCCGGCGGGCGCGCTCCCACGCCCCGGCGGCGAGCTCAATGGCCTCCCGCAAGCCGCTGCGCGCGCGGCGCAGCTGAGTGACTAGGGCCTCGAGGCTGTCATCGGCGGCCATCGGGCGCTCCCTGCGGCTGCGCATCGCCTGCACGATACGCCGCGCGCGCAGCGCGGCGGCTGCCGAGCGGCTAGGATGTGCGCTCGCGCGAGCACTGGTCGCCGCGCGTGCCACGAAGGCAAGTGTCATGGCGGAGCTCGCGGCCCCGGCGCGCAGGCGTGGTGTCTACTACGGCTGGTGGATGGTCGCGGGCGCGGTCGTCGCGCAGTTCGTCGCGGTGGGGGCGACGCAGCAGGTCGCGGGCGTGTTCCTGCGGCCGATGACCGACGATCTGGGCTGGAGCATCGCGCAGTTCGCGCTGGCCGGGTCACTCGCGTTTGCGGTCACGGGCATGGCGGGGTTCGTGGTCGGGCCGTTCATCGATCGCTACGGGCCGCGCCCGCTGATGCTCGGCGGGGGGCTGGTGTACGGCGCGGCGTTGATCGCGGCGTCGCAGATTACGGCGCCATGGCAGTTCATCGCACTGCAGATGCTCGCGGGCGGCGCGGGCAATTCGCTGACCGGGCCGCTGGTGGTCAACACGGCGCTGTCGAAGTGGTTCGTGCTCAGGCGCGGCTGGGCGATCGCGCTCGGCTCGATGGGCATCGGCGCGGCGGGGCTCGTGGTGCCGCTCACAATGATTCGCGTGGTGGACTCGCTGGGCTGGCGCGACGCGTACGTTGTGCTGGGAGTCGCGGTGTGGGCGCTGATCCTGCCGACGGCGCTGATCATGCGCCGCCAGCCGGAGGACTACGGAATGCTGCCGGACGGCCGCGAGCGCGCGGACGAGGGCACGGTGCAGGGTCGCGCGGACCTCGCGGCGGTGCAGGCGGACTACGACAACTCGTACACGCGCGCCGAGGCGGTGCGCACGCCCGCGGTGTGGCTGATCACGTTCGGGATGGCGTTCTTCGGGCTCGGCATGACGGCGGTGCTGCTGCACGGCATCGCGTTCATGACGGACGCGGGGCTGACGCGCACGCAGGCGGCGCTCGCGCTCGCCTTCGGTGGCGCGGGCAACCTGCTCTCGAAGTTCGCGTGGGGCTGGCTGCTCGCGCGCGTGCACGTGCGCGTGCTGTTCGCGTTCTGCTTCCTGCTCGCCGGCGTCGGCGCGACGCTGATGGTAGCCGCGGACCAGTTCGGGCTGCCGTGGCTGATGCACGCGGCGTTGTTTGTCTGGGGCGCCGGCTTCGGCGGGGGCATCCCGCTGTCCGAGTTCATCTGGGCGAAGTACTACGGGCGGCGCCACATCGGCGCGGTGCGCAGCGTCGGCGTGCCGTTCGGCATCATCTTCGGCGCGTCCGGCGGCCTCGTGGTCGCGCGCTACTACGACGCGGTCGGCGACTACACCGGCGCGTGGCTGACGCTCGTCGCCTGCTACGTCGTCGGCGCGACGCTCATCGGCATCTCGCGCGAGCCGCCGCCGAAAGCCGCGGCCGCGGCTTCCCCCCGGCTCCGGCCCGCGCTCGCCGACGAGCAGCGCGGCGCCGTGCACCGGGACGGCTGAGATTCGGACGGGACCGAGCGTGACCCGCGGAACCTCCAGTGGCGTGACCGCGCGGTGCGCCGTATAACCGTCGCGCCGCAGCACACGCGACGCCGAAAGGACCTGCCGATGCCCGGGCCGCTTGAGGGGATCCACGTCCTCGACCTGACGCAGGGCATCGCCGGCCCGTACGCCACGAAGCTGTGCTCCGACTACGGCGCCGATGTCGTCAAAATCGAGCACCCGCAGCGCGGCGACATCGCGCGGCGACTCGGCCCGTTCCCCACCGACGAGCCGCACCCGGAGCGCTCCGGCATGTTCCTAGAGCTCAACACCGGCAAGCAGAGCGTGACCCTCGACCTCTCGACGGCGAGCGGGCGCGGCATCCTCCTACGCCTCGCCGCCGCCGCCGACGTGATCGTCGAGAGCTTTCGCCCGGGCACACTCGAGCGGCTCGGGCTGGGGCCGGAGGTGCTGCGCGAGGCGAACCCGCGCGCGGCGCTCGTGCGCATCTCCAACTTCGGCCAGACGGGGCCGTATCGCGACTTCCGCGCCGACGACATGCTGCTGTACGCGATGGGCGGCGTGCTCGCCGTGACCGCGGTCGAGGGGCGCGACCCGGTCAAGATCGGGCTGTACGCGCCGCTCTTCCTCGCGGGCGCGATCGCCTCCGCGTTCACGCTCGGCGCGCTGTGGAGCGCGCGGCGCACCGGCCGCGGCGAGTGCGCGGACTTCTCGATCCACGAGGCGCTCGCCGCCTCCATGGACCGCGGCGGGCCGAACCTCGTAGCGTACCAGTACTCGGGCGGCTTCTACTTCACGGCGCAGCAGCAGTCGCGCACCACGGCAGTGCCGTCGGGTGTGTTCCCATGCCAGGACGGCTACATCATGGTCACTGCGGGTCCGAACTGGTGGGACCGCTTCTGCCGCACCATCGACCGCCCCGACCTCATCGAGGACCCCGCGTTCGTAGCGCGGCTGTACGACATCGACTTCGCGCCGGAGCTCGACGCGCTGTTCTACCCGTGGCTGTTCAGCCACACGAAGCAGCAGGCCATGGAGAAGGGCCAGGCCGAAGGCCTGCCGGTGGCCGCGATCAACCGCGCGGACGACGTGCTCAACGACCCGCACCTGCGCGCGCGCAAGTTCTGGACCGAGCTGCCGCACCCGCTCGGCGGCACCACCACGCTGCCGGGGACGCCCGTGCGCATGCACGGCACCCCCGCCGAGCTGCGGCACGCGCCCCTGCTCGGCGAGCACACCGCGCCCGTGCTGGCGACGCTCGGCTACCGCGTCGAGGACCTGCCGCGCCTGCGCGCGAACGGAGTAATCTGATGCCCGACGCACGTGAGCTGCCGCTGTCCGGCGTGCGCATCCTGTCGCAGGCGATCGTCTGGGCGGGCCCGTTCGGCTCGATGATCCTCGCCGACCTCGGCGCGGACATCATCGAGATCGAGTCGATCCAGCACCTCAACCCCACGCGCGCGAACATGCGCCACTACCCGGACGCGATGCTGCAGGGCCCCACGGGCGCTGCGCTGTACAACCGCGACGCGAGCGACGGCTTCTGGAACCGCGGCGCGACGTTCAACTTCGCGAAGCGCGGGCATCGCAGCGTCACGCTCGACCTGATGCGCGACGAGGGCCGCGAGCTCTTCTTCGGGCTCGTGCGCGAAGCCGACGTGTTCATCGAGAACAACGCCGCGGACGTCGTCGGCGACCTCGGCATCGACTGGCCGACGCTGCACGCCGTCAACCCGCTTCTGATCATGGTGCGCTTCCCCGGGTTCGGCCTGGACGGCCCGTACGCGCACTTCAAAGGCTACGGCGCGACGATGGAGGCGGTAGTCGGCCACACGATGCTGCGTGGCTACCGCGACTCCGACCCGTCGCTGACGCCGCCGATCTACCACGGCGACCCGAACGCGGGCGCACACGTCGCGTTCTCGGTACAGGCGGCGCTCATCGCGCGCGAGCGCACGGGCGAAGGCCAGCTCATCGAGATCTCGCAGGCGGAGGCGGTGCTGCACCACACGAGCTACGCGCTGCTGGATTACGTCATGAACGGCCGCGTGCAAGAGCACTGGGGCAACCGCCATCCCGCGATAGCGCCGTACGGGCTCTTTCCCACGCGCGGGGAGGCGCGCTTCGTCGCGCTGGCGGTGGACTCGGACGCGGCGTTCGCCGCGCTGTGCGGCGAGCTCGGCTGCCCCGAGCTCGCGAGTGACGCGCGCTTCGCCGACGCGGTGTCCCGCTACCGCGAGCAGGACGCTCTCGAGCCGCTGCTCGCGGCGCTGACGCGCGAGCGGGACGAGCGCGAGCTGATGGAGCGGCTGCAGGCGGCCGGGGTGATGGCGGCCATGGTCGCGCACCAGGACGAGATGACGGACGACCCGCACCTGCGGGCGCGCGAGTTCTTCGTGACGCTGGAGCATCCGGAAGTGCCGGTGCGCCCGTACCCCGGCCCCATGGCGCGCTTCCGCGAGCTGCCCCTGGTCCCCGTGCGCGGCCCCGCGCCGCTGCTGGGCCAACACACGCGCGAAGTGCTCGGTGGCATCCTCGGCCTCGACGACACGCGCCTCGACCAGCTGAGCGAAGCGCAGATCACGGGCGACGCGTACCTCGAAAGCGCGCGCTAGCCGGGCGCCTGCGCGCTGCCCTGGCGTTCCCGGCGTGCGCGCTCGCGCTCGAAGCGCTCAGTGATGTCGCGCGCGCCGGCGGCGACGCCGGCGACCTGGCCGCTCGCGTCGCGCAGCAGCGCGAAGGTGAGCTCGACGTAGATCGTGCGGCCGTCGGCGTGCTCGGAGCGCGTAGGCAGCGCGCGCGCCGCGTACTTCAGCTCGCCGGTCGCGAGCGCGCGATCGAAGCCGGCCCAGTGCTGCTCGCGGAAGCGCTCCGGCACGATGAGGTCGAGGTTTGCGTCGAGTGCCGCTTCGGCGCTGTGGCCGAAGCCGCGCGTGGCGGCGGCGTTCCAGAGCCGGATCACGCCCTCGCGGTCCACGAGGATGAGCGCGTCCGGCGCGCCCTCCAGAGCCTCGACGTACGCCAGCGCCGAGGTGCCGACCGCGAGCTCAGCCTCGGGTATCGAGCGCTCCCTTCATCGCGCGCTGCATACAGCGTACCGGCCGCGGCACTCAGGGTAGCCGCCGAGGCTCGAAGAACACCCACAACAGCTCGTTTGCGCTTATCAACTGCGTGGTCTCGGCGGCGGAGCCTCCGGCCTGGGCCGCGCCGGACCAGGTGTGCCCGTCGCCGGCGATCGCGTAGAACTCGACGGCCGCACCGGCGGCGCACCCCGCGAAGCGCGTCACCGCGACCGGCCCCGCGACGGGTTGCGTCGGCGCGTCGGCGGCGCACGCGTTGTGCGCGGC
>VGPB01000105.1 GCA_016875695.1 Chloroflexota bacterium
GTCGACGGCCGCGAGGCGCCGGGCAGCCGCTGGTACGTCGCGCTCGGCGATTCGCTCGCCGCGAACGCCGGCGTCGCGCGTGCGCGCGACGGCTACGTCTCGCGGCTGCACGGCGCGCTGTCGGAGCGCGACGGCGTCGCGTACGGGCTGCGTGACTTCGCGCTCTCCGGCGAGAGTTCCGGCACCATCCTGCGCGCCCAGCTCAGCCAGGCCGCGACCTTCATGCGCGGCGCTGATGTCGCATACGTGCCGATCGACATCGGCGCGAACGACCTGTTGCCCCACCTGGGCTCCGAGGAGTGGTCGGACGGACTCGCGCTGCCGGCCTGCCAGTCGCGCGTCGAGGCCAGCCTCGCCGCCTACCGTGCTAACCTCGACTGGCTGTTCCGCGAGGTGCGCGCCGCGGCCCCGCGTGCGCGGGTGCTCTTCCTGGAGATCTACAATCCGTTTTCCTTCGGCATCCCTGGCCTGGCGTTCGAGATGGACACCGATCGCGTGACGCAGCAGCTGAACGTCGTTGCCGCCGAGGTCGCGGTGCGCCATGGCGTGCTCGTCGGCGGCTGCTATACGCCGCTGCGCGGCCGCGCCGCCGGCGCCACGCACATGAGCGACTCGCCGCCGGACATCTATCCGCGCGCCGCGGGTTACGACGCGCTCGCCGCGGCCCTGCTCGAGGCGAAGTAGCCACGCGCGCGGCCCCGCGATGCCTTCGCAAGCGCGGGCCCACTTTCGTAGACGGGGGCGCCACACCTCCGCGCCTAGCGTTGAAGCGAACGCCAACGCCCGCGACGTAACACGGGAGAGCCGCCGTGCCTCTGCTCCAGATAGCCCCCGCCGAGAGCTGGGGCGACGCCGTCCGCGGCTCGATCTCCGAAGCGCTCGCGTTGCTGCTGGAGGGTATCCCGCGCGTGCTCGCGTTCGCGTTGATCGCCCTCGCCGGCTGGCTGACCTTGAACCTCGTCGCGAAGCTCGTCGACCGCCTGCTCGAGACCGTGCAGTTCGACGCGTTCGCCGACCGCGCCGGCGTCAGCGGCTTCGTCTATCGCACGGGCATCGACGCCGACGCATCGACGTTTGTCGCCGAGCTAGCGCGGTGGTTCATCCGCTTGATCGCGCTCGTCGCAGCCTTCGACGCGCTCGGCATCCCGGCCGTGTCGGAGGTGCTGCGCGAGTTCTTGAGGTGGCTGCCGGAGCTGCTCGTCGCAATCGTCGTGCTCGTGCTCACCGGGCTCGCAGCGACGGCGGTGGCGGAACTCGTGCGCGGCGCGACCGCGCAGGGCGGCCTCGACAACCCGGAGCTGCTGGCGCGCGTGGGGAGCACCGCTGTGTGGCTCTTCGGCGTCGTGATCGCGGTCAACTAGGTCGGCATCGCGACTACGCTCGTGAACACGCTGTTCACCGGCTTCATCGCCATGCTCGCGCTCGCACTCGGCCTCGCCTTCGGGCTCGGCGGACGCGAGACCGCGGGGCGCATCGTGCAGGAGTGGTACGAGCGCGGGCGCGCCGCGCCGCGCGTGAAGCGGGCCGCCGAGCGCGAGGCGCGCGAGGCGCAGGCAGCGGCCGCCGCGCGCATGACCGACGGCGACTCGGTCCCCCTGTAGCATCGGCGCCGGCCCGCGCCGGCGCGTGCGAGGGAGGCTCGAGCGTGGGCAAGCGCCTCGCCTGGCACGCTGTCGCCGTCGCAGCGCTCGTCATCAACCTCTGGCTCGGCGGGGCGTACGTCGAGGCGTGGCTCGGCCACCTCGCGCGCGCCGCGTTCGAGATCGCGCTCATCGCGGCGTACGTGCTGGTGGTGTTGGGCACGCGTTTCGTCTCGCGCCGCCGCCCGTGAGTCACTTGCCGTAACGGGCAGCCGCGGCTTCGTCGAGCGCTGCGAGGCGGTCGCTGCGTGGTCGTCTCGACGGTCGTGCGCTGAGGGCGCGGCGCTTGACCCCTCGATCCGGGGCTACCTAGCATCGAACGCGGCGCCGTTGCGGTGCCAGGTGACGCGGGCGATTAGCTCAGCTGGTCAGAGCGTCCGGTTTACACCCGGGAGGCCGGAGGTTCGAGCCCTCCATCGCCCACCAGTCTCCTCGCGAATGCGCGCCGCGATCGTGCAGTGCGCACGACGGAGCCGGAGCTGCCCGCCACGGCGAGTGACTTGCGGCGGCTCTCGGCGGCTGGCTACACTTCGGCGCGACGTAAGCACTGGCGCCCGCCTCGCGCGCCCCCGCTGCCGGCGCGGCGCGGCCGGGTGCGCCACAGACCGGAGGGCGACGTGAGCCTGAGCACGCCCGACTGGCTGGAGGGCCCCTACCGCACCGCCGTCGAGCGCTCGCGCGAGCGCCAGCCGCGCTTCGAGAGTTCCTCCGGCGCCGAGATCGGCGCGATCTACGGCCCCGAGGCGCTTGCTGACTGGAGCTACCACGAGAAGCTCGGCTACCCCGGCGAGTACCCGTTCACGCGCGGGGTCCAGTCCACGATGTACCGTGGCCGGCTGTGGACCATGCGCCAGTACGCCGGCTTCGGCGACGCCGACGAGTCCAACCGCCGCTACAAGTTCCTGCTCGAGCAGGGTCAGACCGGGCTGTCCGTCGCTTTCGACCTGCCGACGCAGATCGGCTACGACTCCGACGATCCGCGTGCGGAGGGCGAGGTCGGCAAGGTAGGCGTCGCCATCGCCTCGCTCGCCGACATGGAGGTGCTGACCGCGGGCCTGCCGCTCGAGAAGGTCACCACCTCGATGACCATCAACGCGACGGGCTCGATCCTGCTCGCGATGTACGTCGCCGCCGCCAAGAAGCAGGGCGCGGACCTCGCGAAGGTCGGCGGGACGATCCAGCACGACGTGCTCAAGGAGTACATCGCGCGCGGGACGTACATCTTCCCGCCGCGCCCCTCGCTGCGCCTCATCACCGACGTCTTTGCGTGGTGCCGCGACGAGCTGCCGGAGTGGAACACCATCTCGATCTCCGGCTACCACATGCGCGAGGCGGGCTGCACCGCCGCGCAGGAGCTCGCCTTCACGTTCGCGAACGCGATCGAGTACTGCGACGCGGCGCTCGCGACCGGCCTCAAGTTCGACGACATCGCGGGTCGCCTCTCGTTCTTTTGGGCATGCCACTCGAACTTCCTCGAGGAGGTCGCGAAGTTCCGCGCCTCGCGGCGGATGTGGGCGAAGATCGCGAAGGAGCGCTACGGCGCGACGAGCGCGCGTTCGCAGATGCTGCGCTTCCACACGCAGACCGGCGGCGCCACGCTCACCGCGCAGCAGCCGCTGAACAACCTGCTGCGCACTGGCTTCCAGGCGATGTCCGCCGTGCTGGGCGGCACGCAGTCGCTGCACACCAACTCCTACGACGAGGCGCTGGCGCTGCCCACCGAGGCGGCCGTCGAGCTCGCGCTGCGCACGCAGCAGATCATCGGCTACGAGACCGGCGTTGCCGACGTGATCGACCCGCTCGCCGGCTCGTACTACATCGAGGCGCTCACCGACCGCGTCGAGGACGAGGCGAACCAGTACCTCGCGCGCATCGAGGACATGGGCGGCGGCCTCGCGTGCATCGAGCAGGGCTACCAGCAGCGCGAGATCCAGGAGAGCGCGTTCCGCCTGCAACGCATGGCCGAGACCCGGGAGCGCATCGTCGTCGGCGTGAACCAGTTTCAGACCGGCAGCGTTGTCGTGCCGGAAATGCTGCGCGTCGAGGCCGCGGTCGCGCGCAACCAGGTCGAGCGCCTGCAGGCGCTGCGCGCGAGCCGTGACGGCGCGGCCGTCGACGCCGCTCTCGCGCGCATCCGTGCCGCCGCGCGAGGCACGGACAATATGGTGCCGTTGCTCATCGAGGCGGTCGAGGCGTACGCCACGATCGGCGAGATCTGCAACGTGCTGCGCGACGAGTGGGGCGAGTACCAGGAAGTGCTGACGATCTGATGCCCGACGTGCTGGACGCCGTGCTCGAGGAGAACGCGGCGGCGTGCGCCGAGCTGATGCATGCGATCGACGCCGTGCCCGAGGCGTGGCGCACCGAGCGGGGCGTGCTCGGCGACTGGTCGCTCAAGGACCTCGTCGCACACCTCGCCTACTGGCAGGACGGCTGGGCGCACGCGCTGGAGCTGGTCGCGAGCGGTGAGCGGCCGCAGATTCCCGGCTACGACAACGACGACGACTTCAACGCGCGCAACGTCGCCGCCTCGCAGGGCGAATCGTGGGAGCAGGTGCTCGCGCGGTTGCGCAGCACGCGCGAGCGGCACGAGGCGGCCGTGCGCGGCCTGCGTGCGCTCGACGCGGACCGCTACGCCGAAGGCCGCACGCCGCACCGCCTCGCGAGCGCCGGCTCGCACGACCGCGAGCACCTGCCCGCGATCGAGGCCTGGCGCCGCGCGCAGGGCCTGTAGCCGCGAGCAGCGGCGAACACAGGAGCACAGCGGGGCGGAGGGTCCGATGATCGATCGCGTGCACCACGTGGGCGTCGTGCTCCCGAGCGCCGACGACGCGTTGCGCTTCTACCGCGACACGATGGGCCTGCGCGTGACCGCCGACGAGGTGATCGAGGAGCAGGGCGTGCGGGGCGTGCTGCTCGAGCTCGGTGAGAACGAGATCGAGCTGCTGGAGCCGGTGCTTGACGACACCGGCGTCGCGCGTTTCCTCGCGAGTCGTGGCCCGACGCTGCACCACATCTGCTTCAACGCGCCGGACATACGCGGCGAGCTCGCGCGGCTGCAGGCGCAGGGCGTTGAGCTGATCGACCAGGCGCCGCGCCGCGGCCTCGCCGGCGAAGTTGCCTTCATCCACCCGCGCTCGATGCACGGCGTGCTGATCGAGCTCGCGCAGCCGCCCGCCGGCGCGCACGTCTCGAACGCGAAGGGCTTCGATCACGTCGTCGCGCGGGTCGCCGACCTCGAGGCTGCCGCGCAGACGTGGCGCAACGTGCTCGGCCTCGAGCTGCGTGGCACCGTCGAGGCTCGGGGCATGCGCATCGGCGAGCTGCCTTGCGGTCAGTGTATCGTCGAGCTCGTCACTGCCGACGGCGCCGATTCGCCGCTGGCGCAGGCACTCGCCAGCGAGGGCGAGCGCGCGCTCTCGCTCGTCTCGCTGCCCGTCGCCGACCGCGCCGCGCTCGACGCTGAGGTCGCGCGCTACCGCGCGGCCGGCATCACGCTCGCCGACCCCGCGCCCGGCGCGCTGCCCGGTACCATGACCGCGACGATCCCGGCCGAGCAGGCGTTCGGGCTGGCGATCCAGCTGATCGCGCGCGCATAGCCGGCGGCGCGGTCCGGAGCCGCGCCGCCCGAAGACCGGCGACAGGGAGGCGAGATGACCACCGAACAGCGCACGATCCGCGTGCTCATCGCGAAGCCGGGCCTCGACGGCCACGATCGCGGCGCGAAAGTTGTGGCACGCGCGCTGCGCGACGCCGGCATGGAGGTCATCTATACCGGCATCCGCCAGACCCCCGAGATGATCGCCGAGGCGGCGCTGCAGGAGGACGTGCAGGTCGTCGGGCTCTCGATCCTGTCCGGCGCGCACCTCGAGCTGTTCCCGCGCGTGATCGCTGAGCTCAAGCAGCGCGGCGTCGACGACGTGCTGCTGTTCTGCGGCGGCATCATCCCGGAGGCCGACGTGCCTGCGATCCAGGCCATGGGCTTCGCCGGCGTCTTCGGCCCCGGCACCGACACCGGCGTCATCATCGAGTTCGTTCGCGAGCACGCCAAAGAGCGCGCGTAAGTTGGACGCGGCCGAGCTTGTCGCGCGCGTCGCCGCAGGCGAGCGGCGAGCGCTCGCCCGCGCGATCACCCACGTCGAGGCGGACTCCGCCACCGGTCGCGCCGTGCTCGCCGGCCTATACCCGCGCACCGGGCGCGCGCACACGATCGGCGTCACGGGCTCCGCCGGCGTTGGCAAGTCGACGCTGGTCGCGGCGCTCGCGCGCGAGCAGCGCCGCCGTGGGCGCAGCGTGGGAATCGTGGCCGTTGATCCGTCGTCGCCGTTCTCGCACGGCGCGATCCTTGGCGACCGCATCCGCATGCAGGACCTCACTGCGGACGCGGGCGTGTTCATGCGCTCGATGGCGTCGCGCGGTAACCTCGGCGGCCTCGCCGAGACCGCCTCGGGCGTGGTCGACGTGTTCGACGCTGCCGGCTACGACGCCGTGATCGTAGAGACCGTCGGCGCTGGCCAGGACGAGGTCGAGGTGGCCACCGCGACCGAAAGCACCGTGCTCGTCTCGACTCCCGCCGGCGGCGACGACGTGCAGTCGATGAAGGCCGGCCTCATGGAGATCGCGCAGGTGATGGTCGTCAACAAGGCCGACCTTGCCGGCGTCGAGACTACCGTGATGCAGCTGCGTGGCCTGCTCGCGATCGCCCCGCCCCGCGGCTGGCAGCCCCCGATCGTGAAGACCGTCGCGCGCACCAACGAGGGCATCGGCGAGCTCGTCGACGCACTCGACAAGCATCGCGCGTACTTGCGCGGCTCCACGCACGCGGAGGTCGAGCGCCGCGAGTTGGCGCGCGCGCAGATCATCGCGCTCGCACGCGCCGCGCTGTACCGCGAGGCGCTCGCCACCGCCGCGCACGAAGGTGTGCTCGCCGGGCTCGTCGAGGAGGTCGCGACGCGCCGCCGCGACCCACGCGCCGCCGCGCAGGCGCTGCTCGCCGCCGTCTGGCGCCACAGATCGGGCGCGCACGAGGCGTGACGCCGCGTCTGCTCGCCGCCGTCGCGCTCGCCTGCGGTGAGCCCGAGCGCGCGGCCCCGCCGTCCGCCATGTTCGCGCCCAGCGCGACCGCTGCGAGCACTGCGATTCCCACTCCCCCTCGCCCCGAAGGGGAGAGGGGGAGTGGGGGGGGGGTGAGGGCGCCGTCGAGCGGTCGCCCGCCGCGGCACCGACGACCGCGTCGACCCCATCGCCCGCCGCCGAGCC
>VGPB01000106.1 GCA_016875695.1 Chloroflexota bacterium
CGGCGCCCGCGGCGGGCGGCTCACGGCGACGGCTCCAGCGCGGCCAGCTCCTTGCGCAGCGCGCGCAGCGCGCGCAGCTGCAGGCCGCGCACCGTGACCTCCTTGCGGCCCATGATCGCGCCGATCTCGGCGGCCGAGTGCTCCAGCACGAAGCGCAGCACCAGCACCTCGCGGTGGTTGGGCGAGAGCCGCGCGAGCCCGCGCTCCAGCAGCACGCGGCGCTCCGCCGCCAGCACACGCGCCTCGCTCTCCGCCGGCTCGGGGAAGTCCAGCAGCGCGATGTCGACGGTCGGGCGGCGCGTGCGGAAGTGGTCGATCATGCGGTTGCGCGCCATGCGGTAGAGCCACGCGCTGAACGGCACGCTGCGCTGCTGGTAGCGGGGGATGGCCTGCCAGGCGCGGAGGAACACATGTTGCGTCAGGTCCTCCGCGGTCTCGCGATCACGCACGTGGTGGAGGAGGTAGCGCAGGATGTCCGGCTGGTAGCGGTCGTAGAGCGCGCCGAACGCGTCGGCGTCGCCCTGCTGCGCGCGCGCCACCAGCGCATCGGCCGCGTGCTGCTCGTGCGCGGTTACAGCATGGGCGCGGACACCGCTGCGGGCCTCCAGCTGTTCCAACGATGCTCTCCCGCGGTCGTTCGGCGGCCCTGTCATGGTAGCCCGGATGCCCCCGACCACGGCATGCGGGGCGTCCCTGAGGGGACGCCCCGCGCGGATGGGCGACCGGCGGCGGGCGGTGTTAGCGCGCCGCTTCGGTGGCGGTCGGCTTGAGTCGCGGCGCGCTCTCCCGCTCAAGCAGCTGAAGACACTTGCCCGGTAACTCCGCGTTCGCGTCGCCGGGCACCGCGACGAGGCTGCGGCAGCGCTCGAGCGTGAGCTCGACGCGCGGCGGGGCCGGCTTCGCCGGCCGCGGGGCCAGCAGCTGCGCGCAGCGCTCGCGCAGGTGGGGCTTCGCGGCGGCGGCCTGCGGGTCGGCGGCGAGCGCCTTGCACTGCGCTTCCAGCGTTTGCGCGTCGGGCTTCTGTGTCTCGGGCTTCCGGGTGGCGTCGGGCTTTGGTGCCTCGCGCCTCACGGCTCCCGCCTGGCAGCGCTCGCGCAGCTCCGCAGTCCCGGCGTCCGGGTTGGCGGCGAGCGCCGAGCAGGCGCGCTTCAGCGCCTGCGCGCCCGCGTCCGCTAGCGCGATGCGGCACCGCCCCCGCAGATCCGGCGAGACGCTCGTGGCGTTCTCCGGCAGCTCTGCCATGCGCTGGCAGAACGCGTCGGCCTTCTCGCCGATGAGCTGGCGGCAGCGGGCGCGCAGCTCCTCGGTGGCGGTCGCGTTCGCTTCGGCGTGCTTCGCAAGCCGGCGGCAGCGCGCGGGCTCGTCTTCGAGCAGCGCCTGGCAGTGCGCGGGGAGCTTCGGGGGCGCATCGGCCGCCTCGCCGGAGAGCGCCCGCTCGCACAGCTTCTCGGGCTGCGGGGCGTGCTCGCCCAGCAGCGCGCGGCACCTCGCCGCCGCGTCGCCTTCGCCGTCGGGGGCGGCCTCGACGAGCCTGCGGCAGGCCTTGAGCGCCTGGAAGCGGTGGCCGGGCTCGCCGTTGGCGAGGCGCAGGATGACCTTCGCCAGCGCCCCCTTCGCGACCGCCGGCAGGTCCTCGCGCGCGTGCACCTCGCACAGCGCGGCGTGCGCGTCGAGCTCGCCGCAGGCGGCGGCGATGTCGGTGACCGCGGTGGATTCCGACTTCTCGCCCGCCGCGGTCCGCGTGCTGAGCGCGAGCGCCGCGAGGGCGAGCAGCGCGGCAAGCGCGAGCGGTAGTACCCACTTGGTCCAGGTCATAGCGGCTCCTCCGACCCGGTCGGGCTCTCCAGGTGTTCTAACGGCGCTGCCCTGGAAACGTTTCTTACCGCTCGGGATCGCTTGCCCGCGCGCCGCAGATCGGCCGCACGACACCCACCCGAGCCGCGTTTGTTAGCCACGAGCCGAATGCGACGCCGCCCCGAGCACGCGCGGAGGCGCCGCTCGCGCCCGCGCCCGGCCCCGGGGCTGCTCCCTCCGCACGCGCCGGGTAGGATGCGCGCGTGGCGCTGCCTCCCGAGTTCGACGAGCCAGCGCGGCGCGGCCTGCGGCGCCTCGACGCGGTCGTGGGACGCGGTCAGGTGCGCGTGTTCCGCGTGCTCTGGTTCATGGTGCCACCGGGCTCGATCGCCTGGGACCTGCGCTTCCAGGCGCTGCTGGCGTCGCGCTTCCTCACCGACGTGGGCACGCAGGCGCTGCTCTTCGGCGCGCTGATCGCCGCGGCCCGCAGCGGTGGCGGCGCCGTCGAGGCCGGGCTGCTCGGCACCGCGTACCTGCTGCCCGGCGCGCTGCTGGGCCTCTACGCCGGCGCCGTGGCAGACGCGCTGCCCAAGCGGGCCGGGCTGGCCGGCGCCTACCTCGGCATGGGCGTGCTCTGCTTGCTCATCCCCCGGCTCTTCGGCACGAGCATGCGCTCCATGCTGCTGATCCTGTTCGTGGTGCGCGCGCTGCACCAGGTCTCGCAGCCGTCCGAGGCGTCGACGGTGCCGCTGGTCGCGACGCGCGAGGAGCTCGCCTCGGCGACGTCGTTCCTGTCGTTCACCTCGTCGGCGGGCGAGGTCGTCGGCAAGGCGCTGGTCGCCCCGTGGTCGTGCGGGTCTCGGGCGTGAACCCCGTGGTGGTGCTCGCCCGGCTGCTCTTCATCCTCTCGTCGACGCGGGTGCTCAGGCTCGGGCCGGTGCGCGTACCGCGCGACCGCGACATCGGCGTGCGCGTCTCGACCGGGGCAGCCGTGCGCTACGTGCTCGGCGCGCCGGGCGTCCTGTGGATGCTGCTGCTCGCGGCGCTGGCCAGCACGGTGGGGGTGGTGCTGGGCGTGCTCGGGCCGCTGTACGCCAGCGAGGTGCTGGACGTGGAGCCCGCGGACGCCTTCTACGTGTTCGCGCCGGCGGCGCTCGGGCTCGTCGCCGCGCTCGCGCTCGCGCCGGCGGCGAACGCGGCGGCCGGCGAGCGCGCGGTCGCGACGTGCGGCTTCGCGTTCACCGCGACGGCCACCATCGGGCTGGGGCTGACCGACGTGCTGACGCCGCGCCTGCGCTGGCTGCTCGTGCTCGATCTCCCGGGCGTCGGCCACGAGGTGCAGCTCGCGGGCCTGCTGTCGATCCTGCTCGGGCTGGGGATGACGTTCGCGGGCGCCGCCTCGCAGACGTTCGTGAACCGCAGCGTGTCGCTCACCATCCAGGGGCGCACCAGCGCGCTCCTGGGCACGATGAAGGACGCGCTCGCCATTCCCGCGCTGCTGGGCATGGGTGCGATCGCCGGGCTGGTCGGCGTGCGCCCGGTGCTGACGGCCACGCCGCTGCTGCTGCTGCTGCTCGCGTTCGCCATGGCGTGCCTCGCAGGACGGCTGCGCGAGCCGTCCGCGCTGCGCGGCGGGTAGCGCACGAGCCGCTACGGGTACAACGGCGGGCGGTCCAGCCCCGCGCGCGGGTCCAGCCCGAACATCAGGTTGATGTTCTGCATCGCCGTGCCGCTCTGGCCCTTCAGCAGGTTGTCGATCGACGAGATCACCACCGCGCGCGACCCGTCCGGCGACAGCACGAGCGAGATGTCGCAGTAGTTCGAGCCGGCCGTGCCCTTCAGCGTCGGTACCTGGGGCAGCACGCGCACGAAGGGCTGCCCGGCGTAGAACTCGCGATAGCGTTCGAGCAGTGCCTCACGGCCGGCCGTCCGCGCGAGGCGCACGTGCATCGTGCAGAGGATGCCGCGCGTGGTGCCGAGCAGGTGCGGCACGAAGTGCACGCGTGTGGGCGCGCCGGCCAGCGCCGCCAGCGTCTGCTCGGTCTCGGTCACATGCTGATGGCTGAACACGCGGTACGGGACCACGTTGTTGGATAGGTGCGGGAAGTGGTGCAGCGCGTTCGCCTTCTTGCCCGCACCGGAGGAGCCGGTGAGCGCGTCGACGATCACTTCGCCATCCGCCACGAGACGATCGGCGAAGAGCGGCGCCAGGCCGAGGATCATGCCCGCCGCGAAGCAGCCCGGATTGCCGACGATCGGCGCGGCGGCGACGCGCCCGCCGAACAGCTCCGGCACGCCGTACGCCGCTCGCTCGAGCAACGTGGCGGCGCCGTGCGTCGAGTCCGCGATCGAGGGGTGCGCGCTTGCGTACTCGGCGTACGCGGCAGGCGTGGGGAAGCGGAAGTCGCCCGAGTAGTCGAGGAAGCGTATCCCCGCGTCGGCGAGCGCGGGCGCGTAGCCCATCGCCACGCGGTCCGGGGTCGCGAAGATCACGACGTCGCAGCCAGAGCCGATGCTTGTGGCGTCCGGCGCCTCGACGGTCAGCGTGCAGCGGCCGGCGAGGTGCGGGTAGACCTCGTCGATGCGGCGGCCGGCGTCGTCACGGGCGACGAGCGCCGCCACCTCGAACTGGGGGTGCTGGAGCAGCAGCTCCAGCATGCCGAGACCGCCGTAGCCGGTGGCGCCGACGAGCTGAGCACGGTACATGGGCGCACCTCGTGGAATCCGCGCGCGGGTGAGGCCACAGGATAGGCGCGCCGGCTCCGCGGTGCTATGCCCGCTCTACCGTCGCGGTGAGGCCGAACGAGGCCAGGCGGTCGCGGTAGAGCTCGGCGCGTTCCAGCGGGCAGCGGATCACCTCGGCGCGGCCCTCGTGGTGAGCGGCGAGCATGATGGCGGTGGCGCGCTCGGTGTCGAGCTCCGGTACGCTCGCGAGCAGCGCGCGCACGACGTGGTCCATGGAGTTCACGTCGTCGTTGTGCAGCAGCACGACGTGCGGCGGCAGGGTCTCGGCGAGCGAGCGTGTGCTGGCCTCGCGTGTGGTCTCCGGCGGGGCAGTGGTGGCGCGCGACGCACGCGGTGTAGCCATGCGCGGATCGTAGCGCGCGTGATGGTGCTCGGGCGTGCTTGTATGGTAACGCGATGCAAGCGCGCGACGCGAACGGCCCGCGGCGGCGCCCCCTGGGGCGGCTGCTGCTGCCCGCACAGGAGTTCATCGCGACCCAGGCCGCGGGCGGCGTCGCGCTGTTCGCCGGCGCGCTCGTGGGGCTCGCGTGGGCGAACTCGCCGTGGTCTGAGCGCTACGTCGAGCTGTTCGAGGCGGCGCTGGTCGTCGATGTGGGCTTCTACCGCGCCGAGGAGTCGCTGCGGCACTGGATCAACGACGCGGCGATGGCCTGGTTCTTCTTGCTCGTGGGGCTCGAGATCAAGCGCGAGCTTGTGCTGGGTGAGCTGCGCTCGCTGCGCCGCGCGGCGCTGCCGGCGGCCGCGGCCGCGGGCGGGATGGTGGTGCCGGCGCTGATCTTTGTGCTGATCGCGCCGGCCGACGCACGCCACGGCTGGGGCGTACCCATCGCCACGGACATCGCGTTCGCGCTCGGCGTCGCGGCGCTGGCTGGGTCGCGCGTCGGCGACGGGCTCAAGGTGCTGCTGCTCGCGATCGCGATCTTCGACGACATCGGTGCGGTCGGTGTGATCGCGCTCTTCTACGCCAAGGATGTCGACTTGGCGCCGCTCGCGCTCGCGGTCGTCTTGCTGTGCGGCGTGTGGGCAATCGCGCGCGCGCGCGTGCGCTCGCTCGCGGTGTACGTCGCCGTCGGCGGACTCGCGTGGGTAGCCGCGCTGAAGTCGGGCGTACACCCGACGATCGTCGGCGTCGCGCTCGGGCTGATCACTCCGGCGCGCGCGCACGTTACCGCCGGGGAGTTCGCGGGAGAGGCGGACGCGATGCTCGATGACCTGCGCCGCCCCGAGCTTGGCGAGGCGCCGGCGCCCGGCGCGCTCGACCCCGAGGCGCTGCTGCGCTTGCGCCGCCTGTCGGAGCGCGCGCTGCCGCCGCTCGACCAGCTCGAGCACGGCTTGCACCGCTGGGTCGCGTTCGGCGTGGTGCCCTTGTTCGCGTTGGCGAATACGGGTGTCGACTTGCGCGGCGATGCGCTCGGCGACGCGCTCGGTTCGGGCCTGGCGTGGGGCGTCGCGGTCGGGTTGCTGCTCGGCAAGCCGCTCGGCATCGTCGTCGCCGCCTGGCTCGCCGTGCGCGCGGGCGCCGAGCTGCCGAGCGGCGTGCGCTGGCGCGGCGTCGTGGGCATCGGCCTGCTCGCGGGCATGGGCTTTACGGTCGCGCTGTTCGTTGCGGAGCTCGCCTTCACGGACGGCGCGCAGCTCGCCGCCGCGAAGCTCGGCATCTTCGGCGCGTCGCTGGCGAGCGGGCTTGCCGGCTACGCGCTGCTCCGCACGCGCGGTGCGTCTGGCGGTGAGCAGGAGGCGCGCGCGGGCTAGCGTGCGCGCGCCTCGCGCCACTCCGCGAGCAGCAGACGGCCGCTGACGAAGACCAGCAGCGTGCCGAAGAGGCGTGTGAGCAGCGCCTCGTCGATGACGCCCGCGAGCGCGCCGCCCGCGGCCGCCGCGAGCAGCGCGAGCGGCGTCACCCAGCGCACGGCCGGTGCGTCCACGTAGCCCGCGCGCGCGTTCGTGATCGTCGCGCTGATCGCCGTCGGCACGATCGCGATCAGCGACAGCCCCTGCGCCGAGCGCTGCGCGACGCCGAGCAGCAGCACCAGCGCGGGCACGTACAGCGTGCCCCCGCCGAGCCCGAGCAGACCGCCCGCGATCCCGCCCGCGACGCCGATGAGCAGCGCACCCAGCAGCTCCGCCACGCGCTCAGCCGAGCACGAGCAGGCGCAGGCCGACGACCAGCACGAACGCGCCGAACAGCACGCGCAGCCGGCGATCGGGCGTGCGCTGCATCAGCCGCGCGCCCAGCTGCGCCCCGGCGGG